>NZ_JBDYKJ010000035.1:0-46403 GCF_040012395.1 Nocardioides sp. 31GB23
CGTGCGCGGGCTGTGGCAGGACGACCCGTCGATGATCGTGCACCCCGAGGTCGGCAAGTGGCTGATCGGACTCGGCGGGAGGTTTGGGCCGGGTCGACGGGGCGACCGTAGAGTTCGGCGTCGTGAGCACCGACGCCCCCGAGCAGGCCCTGACCGACGGGGACGAGCGGGTGCAGCTCTCGCGCACCGCCGACGGGCGGGCCGTCCCCTCGGCCCAGGCGCGAGCCGGCGCGCGCGGCCGGCTGCGGGTCGAGGACCCGTTCGTGGGCTGGAGCGCCGCCGTCGGGCTCGGCCTGGTCGCGCTGTTCCTGCGGCTGTGGCGCCTGGGCACGCCCTCGGAGTTCCAGTTCGACGAGACCTACTACGCCAAGGACGCGTGGTCGCTGGTCAACAACGGCTACGTGCGCGGCTACGTGGAGGGCGCCGACCAGCAGATCCTCGACGGCACCGTGCGCGGGCTGTGGCAGGACGACCCGTCGATGATCGTGCACCCCGAGGTCGGCAAGTGGCTGATCGGACTCGGCGAGCGGCTCGTCGGGATGGACCCCACCGGCTGGCGGGTCTCCTCGGCCGTCGTCGGGGCGCTGATGGTCGTGGTGATGGCGCGCCTGGGCCGCCGCCTGACCGGCTCGACCGGCCTCGGCCTGGTCGCCGGCCTGCTGCTGATGCTCGACGGGCTGCACTTCGTGCTCTCGCGCCTCGCCCTGCTCGACATCTTCCTGGCCTTCTTCGTGCTCTGCGCGGTGGCCTGCCTGGTCGCCGACCGCGACTGGTACCGCGCCCGGATGGCGCGGCTGCAGACCACCGCCGTGACCGACCCCGCCTCATGGGGCCCGGTGCGCGGCCTGCTGTGGCGTCCCTGGCTGCTGACCAGCGGCGTGTGCTGGGGCCTGGCCATCGGCACCAAGTGGACCGCGCTCTACCCGCTGGCGGCCTTCGGCGTGCTGGTCTGGCTCTGGAGCGCCGGCGCGCGCCGCTCCTTCGGCGTACGACGCCCGGTGCTGCGCTCGGTGCTGGCCGACGGGCTGCCGGCCTTCGGCCACCTGGTGCTCGTGGCGTTCGCCGTCTACGTGGCCACGTGGACCGGCTGGATGGTGCACGCCGGCGACTACGAGCGCTCGCTCTCCTCGACGCAGTACACCCAGTTCGCCGGCGAGGGCGAGTGCCAGGACGAGTCGTTCGTGGCCAGCGACCCCGACACCGGCGCGCGCTGGCCGACCGCCGACGAGGCCGACGCGTCGGGCCCAGGCGAGGTGGTGCAGTCGCTGCGCTCGCTGTGGGCCTACCACCAGGACGTCTACGTCTTCCACACCCACTTCCTCAGCTGCTCGACGCACACCTACCAGTCGGACCCGCTCGGCTGGCCGCTGCTCTCGCGACCGGTCGGGGTCGCCGCCGACACCGGCATCCAGCCCGGCACCCGCGGGTGCGAAGCGCCCGAGGGCAGCGACTGCCTGCGCCAGGTGCTGCTGCTGGGCACCCCCGTGCTGTGGTGGGGCTCGAGCCTGGCGCTGCTCGCGGCCGTCGCGCTGTGGGTCGGGGTGCGCGACTGGCGCTACGGCGTGCCGGTCGTCGGCGCGCTGTCGACCTGGCTGCCCTGGCTGCTCTACGCCGACCGGCCGATCTTCCTCTTCTACGCCGCCGCGATGCTGCCGTTCATGGTGCTGGCCACGACCCTGCTGATCGGCAGGATCGTCGGCCCCTCCCGCGAGCCCAGCACCCGCCGCACGGTCGGCGTGGTGGCGGCGGGCTCGTTCGTGGTGCTGGTGCTGCTCAACTTCGCGTGGTTCTGGCCGATCTGGACCAACGAGCTGCTCACCCACTCGCAGTGGCTCGACCGGATCTGGTTCAGCCGCTGGATCTAGCCCTTCGCCCCCTGCGCCGCGGCGCACTCGTTGGCGAAGCGCACCACGTCGTAGGCGCTGTAGTGCGACGGGTCGTCGTGGGGGCCCTGCACGGTGCGCACCGAGACGTCGGCACCGAAGCCCTGCAGCGCCGCCGAGAGCCGACCGGTGTTGGCGTCGTAGGGCACGTAGGGGTCGTAGGGGCTGGCCACGAAGCGGAAGGTGGTGCCCGTCTGCGCCAGCCTGTACGCCGTGTCGACGGGGTTGCGCTCGCGCGGGTAGGGCCCGCCGCCGTAGGCCTTGCGGATGAACCCGTCGGCGCCGGGCACGTTGCCCATCGTGGACATGTCGACGGCCGCCTTCACGCCGTACCAGCACGGCGGCGCCTCGGCGCCGTGCAGCAGCGCGTTGAGCGAGGTGGTGCCGCCCATCGACGTGCCGAGGTACATCGTCACCTCGGCGCCGCCCTGGCGCTCGGCCCACTCCCAGACCCGGTCGGCGTCGTCGGTGGAGGCGGGGTTGCCCCAGGCCTCGCGGTGGAACATCGAGGAGGCCACCACCCAGCCGTCGCGGCGCAGCGCGTCGAGCCAGGGGCCCTCCATCTTGTCGTTGACGTTGCCGCCCTGGCCGTGGAAGAAGACGACGACGCCCTTGGGGTCGTTGGTGGGCGGCAGGTTGACCCGCACCTTCTGACCGGCGAGGTTGTCCTCGACCTTCTCGGCCGGGTGCTCGCCGCTCGCACCGGTGGTGCCCAGCACCAGGCCCACCGCGAGCAGCGCCGCGAGCACGACCTGGGTCAGCCTCTTGACCACGTCTCCCCCTCCTGCGGCCCCCTCCGGGCCGTTCCCACCAGACAACGAGCACGCCCGCCGGGGGTGACGCCCCGGTGATCGTGTCGCAATCGTGACCGCTGGTCGACCTCGCTGCCACACCGGCCCACTAGACAGGGTGCCGTGCCCCGTCCCCCCCGCCGCGCGCTCGTCGGCGTCGCCCTCGTCGTGCTCCTGGGGCTGGGCGGGCTGGGGGCCTGCCGCGACGACGCGAGCGAGCCCGACGACGAGTCGGGGGCACCCTTCACGCTGCCGGTGGGCTCGCCGCGCTACGACCACCGGGCACCGGCCTGGGCGGTCGGGCCGACCCTGCACGTGGGCGAGGTGACGATGGAGCTCGACCCGGCCCCCACCGCGTTCGTGGTGACCCGCTGGGGCGTGCACTACCTGGCCGAGGGGTCGTTGTGGTGGAGCGACGGCGGCGCTGCCGAGCGGGTGGCGAGGGTGGGCACGGACGAGCTGAGCCTCTCGGCCGACGGGCGCCACCTCGGGCTGCTGGACGCCGCGCGCGGACGCCAGGACCAGTTCGGCACCCACCTGGCCGTGCCGGTGGTCCTCGATGCCCGCACCGGCGAGCAGGTGCTGCGCGAGCCGGCGCCGGTGGAGGAGCTCGGCGACCTCGCGGACCTCTACGAGGACGCCGAGACGGGCTTCCTCGGCTTCGCCGACGACGCGGCGTACGCCGCCGATCCGGTCGCCGGCGGCACCCTGCGGCTGCCGCTCGACGGCTCCGAGCCCGAGCTGGTGCGCCCCGAGCGGGCCCTGGCCCTGGCCGGCGAGCGCGGCACCCCGGTGCGGCTGCGCGAGACCGCCGACGGCCGGCTGCGGGTGGCCCGGCCGCGCGAGCAGTCCACCGCGCAGGGCTGGCTCTCACCCGGCAGTGACGCGGTCGTCGCGGCCGAGCGCACCACCGGGGTCTGGTACGACGCCGTCGACGGCACCGCGCACGAGGTCGAGACCGGCGACCGGTTCTTCTACATGGGCGGCTGGGTCGACGACCGCACGTTCTACGGCGCGGCCAGCGCGAGGGGCAGCGCGCTGGGGCCCTCGGGACGCACCGTGGTGGTCGCCTGCACCCTGGGCGAGCGCCGCTGCGAGTCGGTGGGCACCGAGTTCGCGCTGCCGGAGCGTCCCCAGCTGCTCTTCGGCACGGGGCGCCCGGCCGGGCAGTGACGGCCCGCCCCCATGCCTCCGGGGCGGCTCAGGCGCTGTCGCCCAACCCTGCGCGAGCCGGCGAGCGTGGCGGCTGCGGCACCTGGTGGCCCAGCTCGCCGCCGACGCGCCCGCCGTGCGGCCGGCCGTGGTCGGCGAACTCCTCACGGGAGTAGACGAGGTGGTGCTCGCCGAGGTCGAGGCGGCTCCCGGTGCGCAGCAGCACCGGCTCGGTGACCGGGGCGCCGTGCACGCGGCTGAGGCCGGCGACCGCGTGGACGCAGAACTCGTCGCGCTCGTCGTGCACGACGCGGGCGTGCACCGGCTCGAGGCCGGGGAGCACGATGTCGCACGACTCGTCGGAGCCGATCGTCTGCGTCTCCTCGAGCCAGAACACCGGCTGGCGCTCGCCGGCCCAGACCTGCTCGCGCACCAGCACCAGGCGGGGGCTGCCGCCGCCGGCGGGGTCGTGGGTGGTGCTGACGCGGCGCCGGGCCTGCGGGTGCATCGTGGGGAACGGGGGCCACAAGGTGGCGGGCGGGCTCAGCTCGAGGCCGGGCAGCACGGGGCCGCGACCGGCCGCGCGCGAGCGGGCCGAGGTCCAGGCGCCCTTGAGGCTGCCCAGCCGGATGTGGCGCGAGCGGGTCACCCGGCGCTGCCACCAGGGGGCCCGCACCGCACCGAGGGTGACCAGGTGCGTCTCGCCCCGCACGACCCGCAGCACGATGTCGCGCGCGGCCAGCTCGCCGGCGACGCGACGGATGAGCGGGGCGTCGCCGGCCCCGGCGAACGCGCCGGGGTCGTCGACGTCGAGGGTGAGCCGGCTGCCGGCGCCGGTGAGGTGGCCGTGCAGGTCGTCCCTGCCCTCACGACCCAGGCTGAAGTGCAGGTCGGCGGAGACCTGGGTGGCCACGGGTCCTACCGTCCTTCGGCGGGCGCCGTGGGCTCGCCGCGGTCGGTGGTGGTGATGGTCAGGCGTCCGTCGACCTTCCAGGTGGCGCGGGGGGCGCGGGCCCCGGTGTCGCGGGGGACCTCGACGGTGATGTCCTCGAACGCGTAGTGGATGGCCGCCTCGCGACCGGTCAGGAACGTCCACATCCGGCGGCCGAGGTCGGTCCAGTCGACCACCTCGTCGTTGCGCGAGCCGTCCACGGCCTGGGTGCTGGTGTCTGCTGTCGGCGCCATGTCTCCTCCTTCATAGTGAAACAACTTGTTGAGGTTTTCTCTCTAGAGTTGAACACAGCTTGGACGCCGGCACAAGGGGTCGGCGGGCAGGAACCCGTCGCAGGCGCGACGGACCCGCCGCCCCCGCCTCGACGGCGGGGTGCGGCGGGTCCGTGGACGGCCGGGGCGTGCAGCCCGAGGTCAGCGGGCCTGCTCGGCCTCCAGCGCCTCGGTCAGCAGCGCGACCAGCGCCTCGAGCTGGACGTCGGCCGACGAGCCGACCTCCTCGTCGGAGCCGTCGAGCGCCGTGGCGGCCAGGCCGGCCTTGGAGTCGATGAGCTCGGCGATCTTGGTGTCGAGGGTCTGCGCGGCGATCACGCGCCACGCGGTGACCGGCAGCTCCTGGCCGATGCGGTGGATGCGGTCGATCGCCTGGGTCTGCTCGGCGTCGGTCCACGACAGCTCGGCCAGCACCAGGTTGGAGGCCACCTGCAGGTTGAGCCCCACGCCCGCTGCCGAGAGCGAGCAGACCACCACGGCGACGTCGGGGTCCTCCTGGAAGGCCTTGATGGCGGCCTCCCGGGCCTTGGGGGTCTGGTCGCCGCGGATCGAGGTGTAGCGCAGCTCGCGGCGCGCGAAGGTCTCCTCGGCCACGTCCATCACGTCGACGTGCTTGGCGAAGAAGACGACCTTGCCGACGCTGCGTGCCAGCTGGGCGGCGTAGTCGGCGGCCAGGCCCGCCTTGGCCTGGCCGATGCGGCGCATCATCGAGAAGACGTTCTCGCCGTTCTTGGCGCCGGCGGTGTCCTCGCGCTCCCACGTCGCGACGCGGCGTACGAGCTCGTGGTCGATGCCGTCGACGGTCACGCCGGAGGTGCGGGTCTCGAGCGCGGAGTGGTAGCGCGCGACCAGGCGGCGGGCCAGCTCGCGCTCGGCGTCGCGGATCGAGCGGCCCAGGGCGTCGTCGAGCTCGACGGGCAGGTCGGCGACCCGGCGGGCCGGGATGTCGGCGGCCACGTCGACCTTGCGGCGGCGCACGATGCCCATGTCGATGACCTTGGCGCGGGCGGCCCCGTAGAAGGCCGGCTCGGCCGGGGTCAGCCCGGTCTCCTCGAGCGCGTCCATCAGCGTGCCGAGCGGCTTGCGGTCGTCGATCCAGCCCAGGAACTGCCAGATCGCGCGGAAGTCCTCGAGGTCGTTGATCAGCGGCGTGCCGGTCAGCGCCATCAGCAGCGGGTGGGCGGTGCGCGAGCGGATCCGCTCGGAGAGCTGCAGCACGTGCTGGCTGCGCTGCGAGGTCTTGTTCTTGATGAAGTGCGCCTCGTCGACGACCATCCCCTTGAAGCCGAGGTCGCCGAGCCAGCCGACGTGGCGGTCGAGCACCTCGTAGTTGACCACCACGATGTCGGCGAAGCCGTCGATGTCGCTGCCGTCGCCGTGGATCACGGTGACCGGGCGGTGGGGGGTCCACAGGCCGGCCTCGCGCGCCCAGTTGGTCTTGACGACGTTGGGCACCACGCACAGCAGCGGGTAGGCGTCGGCGGCCTGCGCGGCCAGCAGCGCCTGCGCCGTCTTGCCCAGGCCCGGCTCGTCGGCGAGCAGGAAGCTGCGGTGCCCGGCGGCGGCCGAGGCGACCAGCTGAGCCTGGTGGGGCATCAGCTGCATGCCGTCGGGGGCCCGGAAGGCCGACGGGTCGGGCAGCGGCATGCACGCCGGGGCACCGCCGCCGGCGTACTCGAAGGAGCGGAAGAGCGGGCCGAGGAGCTCCCAGCCGGCCAGGCGACCGGTGCGCGGCCGGGTGGCGTCGGCGACCCCGAAGTCGGGCACCAGGAAGGGGTTGGCCAGCTGGCGCGAGACCACCGACGGCGGCACGACGCGCCGGTCGACCGGGGCGTCGGCACCCGGCTCGGGGGTCGGGGCGGGCTTCTCGACCTCGACCTCGAGGCCGGCCGCGCGCTGCATCTCCGCCTTCAGCTCCCGCGCGGAGTGCGAGAAGTCGGCGTCCTCGGCGAGCAGCGCGAGCATGCTGGTCTCGCGCGTGGAGGTCTTGGCCAGGATCGTCGCGACCCCGTCGAGGCGCTTGAGCTGGGCGGCCTTCTGGCCCTCCGAGGTCTCCTCGTCGGCCTTGATCCGCGCCCGCTCCTCGCGCACGAGATGGGCCACCACCTGGAACTTGGTGCGCACCGAGGGTCGTACGGCGCCGCGCTGGACCGCGCCCTCGACCTCGCGCACGGCCTTGGCCAGCACGGGGATGATGCCCTCGTTGTCGAGATCGCGGGTACGCCGCTGCGCGCGGGGCGCCGTGCGGGCGCCGCCGGACCGGCGCTGGCCTCGTTGAGCCACAAGCTCCTCCTCTGGAGTGACACCGGTGCACTCGCGCGGCGGGGCTGCTCACCACCGTCCGCGGACCCGTGCACCCGGGCGTGCACCGCCTCGTGGAGCCTGCTGGCGCACACGAGGACGACGCGTCCAGCACGTCCCGACGGCGACGGCGGACCGATCGGCGGGACCGAGGAACCTCGGGTCCGGGGCCCGCGACGACGGGATCGGTGCTGGTCGTGCCCGGACACGCGTCCAGGCACGCATCCACCGTACCGCGCCGCCGCGCCTTGCGGCGCATCGCCGTGCGGTGCGTCACCTGTACAGGTGAGGCCGCCCGCTCAACCGGGGAAGTGGGCGGTGACGCTGCCGAGCCCGCTGATCTCGGCGACCACGGTGGAACCGGGGCCCACCGGCCGCATCGGCCCCAGGGCCCCGGAGAGCACCACCTGCCCGGCGCGCAGCGGCTCCCCGAAGAGACGCGCCTGGTGGGCCAGCCACGCCACCGCCCGCAGCGGGTCGCCCAGGCAGGCCGCGCCGGTGCCGGTGGAGACCTCGACGTCGTCGATGCGCATCGACATCGTCACGTCCACGGGCTCGACCTCGGCCAGGGTGCACCGGCGCGAGCCCAGCACGTAGAGGCCCGAGGAGGCGTTGTCGGCGACGGTGTCGGCGAAGGAGATGTCCCAGTCGCGGATCCGCGAGTCGACGATCTCGATCGCGGCCACGGCGTGGTCGACCGCGGCCCGGACCTGCGCGAGGTCGAGGGGGCCGTCGTCGAGGTCCTCCGCGAGCACGAACGCCACCTCGGCCTCGACCCTGGGCTGCAGGAGACGGCCGGCCGGCACGCGGGCGCCGTCCTCGAGGCCCATGTCGTCGAAGAGCACGCCGAAGTCGGGCTGGTCGACCCCCAGCTGGGTCTGCACCGCCTCGGAGGTGGCCCCGATCTTGCGGCCCACCACGCGGGCGCCCGCCGCGGCCCGGCTGGCGTTGAGGTGCCCCTGCACGAGGTAGGCCGCCGCCACGTCGGTGCGGCCGATCAGGTCGCGCACCGGCTCGCAGGGCGTGGTGGTGGCCAGCGCCCGCACCAGCCGCTCGCCGGCCGCGGCCACGGTCGCCGCGTCGGCCTGCGAGCGCGGGCGCTCGACCCGGCCCGCGGGCACGTCGTACGCGTCGGGGCTCATGCGCCGTAGACCTTCTCGGGCGCGGGCGCCTGGGCGAGCAGCGCGCGCAGCCGCTCCCCCACCTCGTCGGTCCGCCACCGTCGACCCAGGTCGTCGGCCGGGCCGTGGGTCCAGCCGTTCTCGACGGTGACCTTGCCACCCTCGATCTCGATGACACGACCGGTGACGTCGCCGGCATCCTCGGAGGCCAGCCACGCGACCACCGGCGAGTTGTCGCCCGGCTCGGGCATCGCGGAGGTGTCGAAGGCACCCTCGGTCATCCGGGTCCGGGCGACCGGCGCGATGGCGTTGACGGTGACGCCGTACCTGCCCATCTCGGCGGCCGCGACCAGGGTCATCCCGGCGATGCCGGCCTTGGCGGCGGAGTAGGTCGTCTGGCCGATCGAGCCCTGCAGGCCGGCGCCCGACGAGGTGTTGACGACCCGCGCGGCGCGCTGGCGGCCCTCCTTGGCCTCGGCACGCCAGTAGGCCCCCGCGTGGCGCAGCGGCGCGAAGTGGCCCTTGAGGTGCACCCGCACGACCGCGTCCCACTCCTCCTCGGAGGTGTTGACCAGCATCCGGTCGCGCACGAAGCCGGCGTTGTTGACCAGGACGTCGAGGCCGCCGAAGGTGTCGACGGCCTGGCGCACCATCGCCTCGGCCTGCGCGAAGTCGGCGACGTCGGCGCCGTTGGCGACCGCCCGGCCGCCGGCGGCCTCGATCTCGGCGACCACCTGGTCGGCCGGGCTCGCACCCTCGCCCTCGCCCGCCAGCGAGACCCCGAAGTCGTTGACGACCACCGCGGCGCCCTGGGCGGCGAGCTCGAGGGCGTGCGCGCGGCCGATGCCGCGGCCCGCTCCGGTCACGATGGCGACGCGGCCGTCGAGGATCTTGGTCACGGGTGCTCCTGGGGTCTGGGGGATCGGGCTGTTCGAGCGTGGGTCAGGTGTCGTGGGCGGCGCTGAGGAACACCGGCGGCTCGCCGCCGCCGTGGCAGGCCACGCTGGCGCCGCTGACGTAGGAGGCCAGGTCGGAGCCGAGGAACAGCGCGACCGAGGCGACCTCGTCAGGCCGGGCCATCCGGCCCAGCGGGATGGTGGCCTCGATGGCCGCCACCTGGGCGTCGCCGCCGTAGTGGTCGCCGGTCAGCTCGGTGCGGCACAGCCCGACGTTGATGCTGTTGAGCCGCACCCTGGGCGCCCACTCGATGGCCAGCGACGCGGTGAGCGAGTCGAGGGCGGCCTTCGCGGCGCCGTAGACGGCCGAGCCGGGCGAGGGCCGCAGCGCGCTGATCGAGGAGATGTTGACGATCGCGCCGCCGTGGTCCTGGCCCTGCATCACCGCGTTGGCGGCCTGCGCGACGAGCAGCGGCCCCGAGAAGTTGAGGTCCAGCACCTTGGCGTGGAAGCGCGGAGAGGCGTCGGCGGCCAGGGCGTACGGCGCCCCGCCGGCGTTGTTGACCGCCACGTCGAGGCGGCCCTCGGTGGCCGCGACGTCGTCGACCATCGCGGCGACCGCGTCGGGGTCGCGCACGTCGCAGGTGACGTGGCGGGTGCCGGTCAGCGGCTCGGCCCCGGAGCGGGCGCAGGTGACCACCCGGGCGCCGGCGGCGACGTACGCCGCGGCGATGGCGCGACCGATGCCGCGGCTGCCGCCGGTGACCAGGACGACCCGGTCGCTCAGGTCGACGGTGACGCTCATGGGGAGTCCTTCGGTCAGGGACGGGGCGGACCAAGCAAGTGTTAGGGTACCAAGCAAATGCTAGGTCGTCTGCAGGAGAGGCACTCCATGGGCACCACCTCCGAGCTCCGTGACGACGGCGTCCGCGTCGTCACGATGGAGCACCCACCGGTCAACGCACTGACGGTGCAGGGCTGGTACGACGTCGCCGCGGCCCTCGACGAAGCGAGCCGCGACATGGACACGCACGTGGTGGTGCTGCGCGCCGAGGGCCGCGGCTTCAACGCCGGCGTCGACATCAAGGAGATGCAGCACACCACCGGGTTCGACGCGCTCATCGGCGCCAACAAGGGCTGCTACGCGGCCTTCAAGGCCGTCTACGAGTGCGCGGTGCCGGTCGTGGCGGCCGTCCACGGCCACTGCCTCGGTGGCGGGGTCGGCCTGGTCGGCAACGCCGACTGCATCGTGGCCAGCGAGGACGCCTACTTCGGCGTCCCCGAGGTCGACCAGGGGGCGCTCGGCGCCGCGACCCACATGGCGCGGCTCGTGCCGCAGCACCTGATGCGCACCCTCTACTTCACCGCCCGCACCATCAAGGCCGCCGACCTCGTGCAGTTCGGCTCGGTCCTCGAGGTCGTGCCGCGCGACGAGCTCGACGAGGCCGCTCTCGCCGTGGCCGGTGAGATCGCGGCGAAGGACACCCGGGTCGTCCGGGCTGCCAAGGAGGCCCTCAACGGCATCGACCCCGTCGACGTCAACAAGAGCTACCGGTTCGAGCAGGGCTTCACGATGGAGCTCAACCTCGCCGGGGTGGCCGACGAGCTCCGCGACGGGTTCGCGGGCACCGACAAGGCAGGGAGGGCGCGCCGGTGAGCCCGCACCGCAGAGAGCCCCGCGACAAGCGGATGAGCATCGACGAGGTGGTCGCCCAGCTGCGCGACGGCATGACCATCGGCATCGGCGGCTGGGGGCCGCGGCGCAAGCCGATGGCCCTGGTCCGCGCGATCCTGCGCTCGGACCTCACAGACCTCACGATCGTCAGCTACGGCGGCGCCGACGTCGGCCTGCTGCTGCGCGCCGGCAAGGTGCGCAGGCTGGTCTACGCGTTCGTCTCCCTCGACACCGTGCCGCTCGAGCCCAGCTTCCAGCGCGCCCGCCAGGGCAAGGAGATCGCGGAGGTCGTCGAGCTCGACGAGGGCATGTTCCAGACCGGGCTGCGCGCCGCCGCGCAACGGCTGCCGTTCCTGCCGATGCGCGCCGGGCTCGGCTCCGACGTGCTGGTCAACAACCCCGACATCCGCACCGTCACCAGCCCGTACGCCGACGCCGACGGCGTGCGCGAGGACCTGGTGGCCGTCCCTGCGCTGCACCTCGACGTCGCCCTGGTCCACCTCAACCGGGCCGACAAGCACGGCAACGCGACGTACCTGGGGCCCGACCCGTACTTCGACGACCTGTTCTGCCTGGCCGCCGACCGGGCGTACGTGTCGGTCGAGCAGGTCATCGACACCGCCGGCCTGACCGTCGACACCCCGGTCCAGCGGCTGCTGCTGAGCCGGATGATGGTCAGCGGCGTCGTCGAGACGCCGAACGGCGCCCACTTCACCACGTGCACCCCCGACTACGAGCGGGACGAGAGGTTCCAGAAGGCGTACGTCGCCGCGGCGTCCGGCTCCGACGAGGAGTGGGCCGCCTTCGAGCAGCGCTTCCTCGCCGGTGACGAGGACGCCTACCAGGCCGCCGTGCGGGCCTTCGCCCAGGAGGAGCAGAAGTGAGCGAGTCTTCTCGCGCCGAGGTCTGCGCCGCAGCCATCGCCGATGCGTTCCGTGACGACGGCGAGATCTTCGCAAGTCCCATGGGCATGCTGCCGATGCTCGGGGTCCGGCTGGCCAAGCTGACCTCGAACCCGGACCTGGTCATCTCCGACGGCGAGTCGCTGTTCCTGGCCGGCGTGCCCCCGCTGTTCGCCAAGGGCGACGTGGTCGAGGGCTGGATCCCCTTCCCGAAGGTCTTCGACGTGGTCGCCCACGGCACGCGGCACGTGATGATGGGCGCCACCCAGGTCGACCGGCACGGCAACCAGAACATCTCGGCCATCGGCGACTTCGCGCAGCCGACGCGCCAGCTCCTCGGCGTGCGCGGCGCGCCGGGCAACACGGTGAACAACCGCACGTCGTACTGGGTGCCCAAGCACTCTTCGCGGGTCTTCGTCGAGCAGGTCGACATCGTCTCCGGCGTGGGGCCCAGGAACGCGAAGGCGGCAGGCGCCGGGGCGTCGAAGTACAACGACGTCCACCGCATCGTCACCAACCTCGCGGTCCTCGACGTCAAGGGCGCCGGCGACACGGTGCGGCTGCTGTCGGTGCACCCGGGCGTCACGGTCGACGAGGTGCGCGAGGCCACGGGCTTCGCGCTCGAGCTCGACGCCGATGCCGACGCCGCCGTGCCCGAGACCCGCTCCCCCACGCCCGAGGAGCTCACCCTGATCCGCGAGGTGCTCGACCCCAGGACGCTGCGCGACCGCGAGGTCAAGCCGGTCTCCCCGGTGGAGGCGTCGTGATCGAGCAGCAGCTGCGCACCCCGCTCACCGACCTAGTCGGCGTACGCCACCCCGTCGTGCAGACCGGCATGGGCTGGGTCGCGGGTCCGCGGCTGGTCAGCGGCACCGCCAACGCCGGCGGCCTGGGCATCCTGGCCAGCGCGACGATGACCTACGAGGAGCTCGAGAAGGCGGTCGTCGAGGTCAAGGGCCGCACCGACCAGCCCTTCGGAGTCAACCTGCGCGCCGACGCGGGCGACGCCGCCGACCGCTGCGACCTGCTGATCCAGCACGGCGTCAAGGTGGCCTCCTTCGCGCTGGCGCCCAAGCAGGACCTGATCAAGAAGCTCAAGGACCACGGCATCGTGGTGATGCCGTCGGTCGGGCTGCCCCGCCACGCCGAGAAGGTGGCCTCGTGGGGCGCCGACGCGGTGATGATCCAGGGCGGCGAGGGCGGCGGGCACACCGGCTCGGTCCCGACCACCCTGCTGCTGCCCACCGTGCTCGACGCGGTCGACATCCCCGTCGTCGCGGCCGGCGGCTTCTTCGACGGCCGCGGTCTCGCGGCCGCACTGTCGTACGGCGCGGCCGGCATCGGGATGGGCACCCGCTTCCTGCTCACCGCCGACAGCGCGGTGCCGCAGGCGGTCAAGGAGCTCTACCTCTCCCACGACGTCAACGGCACCGTGGTGACCGCCAAGGTCGACGGGATGCCGCACCGGATGCTGCGCACCCCGCTGGTGGAGGAGATCGAGGAGACCAGCGCCGTCAAGCGCCTGGCCCCCACGGTGCGCCGCACGCTGGAGTTCAAGCGCAGCAGCGGCATGTCGTGGCTCGACCTGGCCAAGGACGGGCGGGCCATGAAGAGGACGCAGGGCCGCACGCTGGCCCAGATGACCCTGGCCGCCAACACCCCGACGATGCTCAAGGCCGGCCTCGTCGACGGCGACACGACCGCGGGCGTGCTCGCCTCCGGCCAGGTCGTCGGCGTCCTCGACGACCTGCCGACCTGCGAGGAGCTGATCAACCGCGTCGTCACCGAGGCCGCGGCCTGCCTGCGCCGCACCGCCGCCCACCTCACTTGACCCGGCCCAGATCTCACCCTGACCCGGCCTGGATCTCGCGCTGACCCGGCCCGAACTTCGCCTCGAGCCGGCCCGGATCGTCGGGTAGCTCGGTGTCCCTCGACCCACGGCGGCTCGGCGTGGTCCGGGTCCGTGTGCGCGATCTCTTGCACGGCCCGCGGAGGCAGGCGCACCCTGTGGAGGGAGTCTCCGACCGGCGCAGGAGGCAGCCGTGGACCGCACCCGATCCCGCCAGGAGCTGGACCCCGACGAGCGCTGGGCGGAGATCGCCGCCGCCCGCCACGCCCTGGCCGCGATGCTGGCCGACCTCACTCGCGACGAGTGGGAGCACGCGTCACTGTGCAGCGAGTGGCGGGTCAAGGACGTGGCCGCGCACGTAGCCATGACGCCGGCCGGCGAGCCGACCACCTGGGAGATGGTGACCGGGCTGATCCGGGCGCGCGGCGACCTGTGGGGCTTCGGGAGGGACGTCGCCATCGCCTGGGCGCAACGCCCCACCGCCGAGATCGTCCGGACGCTGCGCACGGGCGCGACGTCACGGTCCGTTCCGCTCGGGACGAACGCGGCGAACCTGCTGCTCGACGTGCTGGTGCACACGCAGGACATCGCGGTACCCCTGGGGCGGGTCCACCCGGTGCCTCCCCGGGCCGGGCTCGTCTCCCTGCGCCGGGCGTGGCGGATGGGGTGGCCCTTCCATGCCCGCAAGCGGCTGACCGGGATCTCGCTGGTCGCCAGCGACGCAGACGTGGTGCTCGGCTCGGGTCCCCCGGTCGAGGCCCCATTGGGCTCGCTGCTGCTGCTCACGACCGCGCGCGACCCGGCCTCGGTGCCCTCTCTCACCGGCCCCGGTGTGGCCCTGCTGCACCGCTGACTCAGCGGTGGATCTGGGCCGGCTGGGCGCGAGATCTGGGACGGGTCAGCGGGGGATGTGGGACGGGTCGGCGCTGCCGCCTGGGTCAGAGGCGCTCGATGATGGTGACGTTGGCCTGGCCGCCGCCCTCGCACATCGTCTGCAGGGCGTAGCGGCCGCCGGTGCGCTCGAGCTCGCCGAGCATGGTGGTCATCAGGCGGGCGCCGGTGGCGCCGATGGGGTGGCCCAGGGCGATGCCGCCGCCGTTGACGTTGACCTTGTCGTGCGGGGCGCCGGTCTCCTTCATCCAGGCCAGCACCACCGAGGCGAAGGCCTCGTTGCACTCGAAGAGGTCGATGTCGTCGATCGAGAGGCCGGTCTTGGCCAGCGCGTGCTCGGTGGCCCGGATCGGGCCGGTGAGCATCCACACCGGGTCGTCGCCGCGCACCGACAGGTGGTGCACCCGCGCTCGGGGGGTCAGCGAGTGCTCGGCCACGGCGGCCTCGGAGGCCAGCAGCAGCGCCGCCGAGCCGTCGCAGATCTGCGAGGCCACCGCCGCGGTGATCCGCCCGCCCGGGGCCAGCGGCTCGAGGCCGGCCATCTTCTCCAGCGAGGTCTCGCGGGGGCACTGGTCGGTGTCGACGACGGTGCCGTCGGGCAGCGTCACGGGCTCGATCTCGTCGGTGAACCGGCCCTCCGCGATCGCGGTGCGCGCCCGCTCGTGGGAGGCCAGCGCGAAGCGCTCCATCTCCTCGCGGCTGATGTCCCACCTCTCCGCGATCATCTCGGCCGAGCGGAACTGGCTGACCTCCTGGTCGCCGTACCGCGCCTGCCAGCCGGGGCTCTCGGCGAAGGGGGTGGAGAAGCCGTGGGGCTGGCCGGCCAGCATGGCCGCCGAGATCGGGATCGCCGACATGTTCTGCACCCCGCCGGCGACCACCAGGTCCTGGGTGCCCGACATGACGCCCTGCGCGGCGAAGTGCACGGCCTGCTGCGAGGAGCCGCACTGGCGGTCGATGGTCACGCCCGGCACGTGGTCGGGCAGGCCCGCCACCAGCCACGCGGTGCGCGCGACGTCGCCGGCCTGCGAGCCGATGGTGTCGCAGCAGCCGAGGACCACGTCGTCGACGGCACCCGCGTCGATGCCCGTACGCCGCACCAGCGCGGCCAGCGAGTGGGCGGCCAGGTCGGCGGAGTGCACGCCGGCCAGGGCTCCCCCGCGCCTGCCGACCGGGGTGCGGACGGCGTCGATGATGTAGGACTCGGGCACGTCAGGGCCTTTCGGTGGAGATCCCGTCGAGCAGGATCGTGAGGTACTGGTCGGCGATCTCGACGTGGCTGTGCTTCCCGCCGGGGCGGTACCACTTCACCGCCACCCAGACCGTGTCGCGGATGAACCGGTAGGTGAGCTCGATGTCGAGGTCGTCGCGCAGCGCCCCGCTCTCGACGCCCTCGGTGAGCAGCGCGACCCACACTCCGCGCGACTGGGCGTTGCGCTCGGCGAGGTAGCCGAAGCGCTCGAAGCCGCCGAGGTAGCCGGCGTCGTTCTGGAAGATCGCCACCTCGTGCGGGTGCTGGTCGATCGCCTCGAACGACAGCCGCACCGCCCGGTCGATCTTGGTGCGCGCGTCGTCGTCGCTGGCCAGCACGGCGTCGTACGCCGCGAAGAGCTCCTCCTGGAAGGTCGAGAGGATCTCGTCGACCATCGACTCCTTGGAGTCGAAGTGGTGGTAGAGGCTGCCGGAGAGGATGCCGGAGGCCTCGGCGATGTCGCGCACCGTGGTGTTCTTGAAGCCCCGCTCGGCGAAGAGCCCGGCCGCGATGCCCAGCAGCTCGGTACGACGGGTGGGCGCGGTGGGTGCGGTGCTCACGGGCGGCTCGGTGCTCATGGACCCAGTCTCCTAGGCCTGCTGGCTGCTGACGGCGACGACCTCGCCGGTCATGTAGGAGGCGTAGTCGCTGGCCAGGAAGACCATCACGTTGGCGACCTCCCACGGCTCGGCGGCGCGACCGAAGGCCTCGCGCTGCTTGAGCTCGTGGAGCAGCTCGTCGGAGGTGACCTTGGCCAGGAACGGGTGCATCGCCAGGCTCGGCGAGACGGCGTTGACGCGGATGCCGTGCGGGGCCAGGTCGATCGCGGAGCAGCGGGTCAGCGCCATCACCCCGGCCTTGGCGGCGGCGTAGTGGGCCTGGCCCTCCTGGGCGCGCCAGCCGATCACCGAGGCGTTGTTGACGATGACGCCCCTCGTGCCGGCGGCGGCCATCCGCTGCCCCGCGGCCCGCACGCAGCGGAAGGTGCCGGTCAGGGTGATGTCGAGGACCCGGCTCCACTGCTCGTCGGTCATCTCGAGCACCGACGCGGTGCCGCCGAGCCCGGCGTTGTTGATCATCACGTCGACGCCGCCGAGCTCGTCGGCGACGTCGAGCAGCGCGGCGACCTGGGCCTCGTCGGTGACGTCGCAGACCTGCTGGCGCACCCGGTCGGCGCCGAAATCGGCGGCCAGCGCCTCCTCGGCCTCCGCCAGCCGCCGCGCGTGGGTGTCGCTGAAGACGACGGCCCGCGCGCCCTCCTCGAGGACGCGACGCACGACCGCGGCGCCGATGCCGGCGCCCGCCGCGGCGGTGACCACGACGACCTTGCCGGCCAGCAGGTCGTGGCCCGGCACGTAGTCGGGGACGGGCTGCTCGGGGCGTTCGGCGGTCATCGGGCTCCCTGCGTCGAGGTGGTCGGGCTCGTGGGTCGGGGTTCGCGGGGCAGGCCGAGCACGCGCTCGGCGAGGATGGTGCGTTGCACCTCGTCGCTGCCGCCGTAGATCGTGTCGGCGCGGCTGAAGAGGAAGAGCCGCTGGTGCGGGTCGAGGTCGTACGTCGCTCCGCGCGCGGTCAGCCCGTCGGCGCCCGCGACCTGCATCGCGAGCTCGCCGAGCCGGCGGTGCCAGCCGCCCCAGACCAGCTTGGCGATCGAGGCGGCACCGCCGGCGGCGGCGGAGTCGGAGCCGGCGGTGACCGCGGAGAGACCGCGCAGCGCGTTGACCCGCATCACCTCGAGCTCGACGGTGGCGCGGGCGATCCGGTCGCGCAGCACCGGGTCGTCGTAGGAGCCGTTGGCGCGGGCCCGCTCGACGACGGTCTCGAGCTCGCGGGCGAAGCCGACCTGCTGGCCGAGCGTGGAGACGCCCCGCTCGAACCCGAGCAGGCCCATCGCCACGCCCCAGCCCTGGCCTGGCTCGCCGACCACCATGCTCGCGTCGGTGCGGGCCCCGGTGAAGAAGACCTCGTTGAACTCCGACCCGCCGGTGATCTGCTCGATCGGACGCACCTCGACGCCCTCCTGGTCGAGCGGCACCATCAGGAAGGAGAGACCCTGGTGGCGCTGCGAGCCCGGCTCGGTGCGCGCGATGACGAAGCACCACTGCGACAGGTGTGCCAGCGACGTCCAGACCTTCTGCCCGTCGACGACCCACTCGTCGCCCTCGAGGCGGGCCCTGGTCTGCACGGCCGCGAGGTCGGAGCCGGCGCCGGGCTCTGAGTAGCCCTGGCACCACAGCTCGGTGGCTGCGACGATCGGCGGCAGGAAGCGCTGCTGCTGCTCGGGGGTGCCGAAGGCGATCAGGGTGGGGCCGAGCAGCTCCTCGCCGAGGTGGTTGACGCGGGCGGGGGCGTCGGCGCGGGCGTACTCCTCGTGGAAGATCACCTGCTCCATCAGGCTCAGGCCCCGGCCACCGTGCTCGACCGGCCAGCCCAGCGCGGTCCAGCCGTGGGCGGCGAGGTGCTGGTTCCAGGCCAGCCGCTCGTCGTGCGCCTCGTGGTCGCGGCCGGGTCCACCGAGGCCGCGCAGCGCGGCGAAGTCGCCGGTGAGGTGGTCGCCGAGCCACGCCCGCACCTCGGCACGGAAGGACTGCTCCGCGGCGGAGTAGGTCAGGTCCATGGTGTTCCTCTCGACGACCAGGCGCTACGGTAGCCTACCAAGCACTTGTTTGGTCGAGAGGAGCACGTGGTGACGACACCAGGGACGGTGCCGGCGGCGCTGCGCGCGGCGGCCACGACGTACGCCGACCGGGTCGCGCTGGTCGACGGGTCGACCACGCTGCGCTTCACCCAGCTCCACGACGCCGTGCGCGCCACCGCACGTGGCTACCTGGCCCTGGGCCTCGAGCCCGGCGACACGGTCTGCGTGTGGGCGCCCAACTCCTGGGAGTGGGTCGTGGCCGGGCTCGCCGTCTCGTACGCCGGCGGCGTGCTGGTGCCGGTCAACACCCGCTACAAGGGCGACGAGGTCGCCGACGTCGTCGAGCGCTCCCGCGCCCGGCTGTGCGTGGTGGCCGACGGGTTCCTGGGCCGCAGCCAGGTCGACGAGCTGCGCGCGGCCGCGGCGGCCCGGGGCACCGAGGGCGACGCCCTGCCCGGGCTCGACCGGGTCGCCGTCGTGACCATCGGCGCCACCACGGCGGACGGCACGACCGCGTTCGCCTCGCTGGGCGACCTCGGCGCCGCGGTCGAGGACATCGACGCGGTCGCCGCCGCCGTGCGCCCCGACGACATCGCCGACATCCTCTTCACCTCCGGCACCACAGGTCGCTCCAAGGGCGTGCTGAGCACCCACGAGCAGACGCTGGCAGCGGCACGCGTGTGGACGCGCACCTGCCGGGTGACCGAGGCCGACCGCTACCTGGTCATCAGCCCGTTCTTCCACTCCTACGGCTACAAGGTCGGCATCGTGGCGAGCCTGGTCAGCGGTTGCGCGCTGCACCCGATGGCCGCCTTCGACGCCGAGGAGGCGCTGGCGATGATCGAGCGCGACCGGCTCACGATCGTGCCCGGCGCCCCCACGATCTTCCACTCGCTGCTGGAGTCGCCGGCCTTCGCGACCACCGACACCTCGTCGCTGCGCCTGGCCAACACGGGCTCGGCCAGCATCCCCCCGCGCCTGGTCGAGCGGATGCTCGGCGAGCTCTCCTTCGAGCTGGTGATCACCGCCTTCGGCATGACCGAGTGCGTGGTCGCCACGATGGCCCGCCCCGGCGACCCCGACGAGGTCGTCACCACCACCAACGGCCGCGCCGTCGAGGGCCTCGAGATGCGGGTGGTCGACCCGGCCACCGGCGAGGTCTGCGAGGCGGGCACCGCCGGCGAGATCCAGCTGCGGGGGCCGATGGTGATGCAGGGCTACCTCGACGACCCGGTCGCCACGGCCGAGGCGATCGACCCCGACGGCTGGCTGCACACCGGCGACGTCGGCACCGTCGACGCCGACGGCAACATGCGCATCACCGACCGGCTCAAGGACATGTACGTCTGCGGCGGCTTCAACGTCTACCCCGCCGAGGTCGAGGCCGCCCTGGCCCGCCTCGACGGCGTGGTCGAGGCCGCCGTGGTCGGGGTCCCCGACGAGCGGATGGGCGAGGTCGGCGCCGCCTTCGTCGTACGCCGCGCCGGCAGCGACCTCACCGGCGAGCAGGTGGTCGCGTTCCTGCGCGAGCGGATCGCCAACTTCAAGGTGCCGCGCCACGTCGAGCTGGTCCCCGAGCTGCCCCGCAACGCCGCCCACAAGGTGCTCAAGCCCGAACTGCGGGCGCGCGCGACCACGAAGGACGCCTGATGGACCTCACCCTCGGCCCCGACGAGCTGGCCTTCCAGGCCGAGGCGCGGGCGTGGTTGACCGCCAACGTGCCCACCACCCCGCTGCCCTCGATGGACACCGAGGCCGGCTTCCGCGCCCACCAGGAGTGGGAGGCATGCCTCGCCGAGGCCCGCTGGTCGGTCGTCTCGTGGCCCGAGGAGCTCGGTGGCCGTGGTGCCTCGCTGGTCGAGTGGGTGGTCTTCGAGGAGGAGTACTACCGCGCCGGCGCGCCCGGCCGGGTCTCCCAGAACGGGATCTTCCTGCTCGCGCCGATCATCTTCGACCACGGCACCCCCGAGCAGCAGCAGCGCTTCCTGCCCTCGATGGCCAGCGGCGAGAAGGTCTGGGCGCAGGCGTGGTCGGAGCCCGAGGCCGGCTCCGACCTGGCGTCGCTGACGTCGACCGCCCGCCGCGACGAGAGCCGGGGCGGGTGGGTCCTCAACGGCCAGAAGACCTGGTCCTCGCGCGCGGCGTACGCCGACTGGGGCTTCGGGCTCTTCCGCTCCGACCCGCAGGCGCAGCGGCACGCGGGGCTGACCTACTTCCTCTTCCCGCTCGACGCCGAGGGCGTCACGGTGCGCCCGATCGCCCAGCTCGACGGCGAGCCGGGCTTCGCGGAGATCTTCTTCTCCGACGTCTTCGTCCCCGACGCCGACGTGCTGGGCGCGCCGGGCGACGGGTGGCGGGTCGCGATGAGCACCGCCGGCAACGAGCGCGGCCTCTCGCTGCGCTCCCCCGGCCGCTTCTGCGCCGCGGCCGACCGGCTGGTCGACCTGTGGCGCGAGCACGGCGAGGCCGTGCCCTCGGCCGGGCACGGCGTGGTCGACGCCTGGGTCCGGGCCCAGGCCTACCGGCTCTACACCTGGGGCACCGTCACCCGCCTCGCCGGCGGCGGCGAGATGGGCGCCGCCGGGTCGGTGAACAAGGTCTTCTGGTCCGAGCTCGACATCGCCCTGCACGAGACGGCGCTCGACCTGCTCGGCCCCGGCTCCGAGGTCGACTCCCGGTGGCTGGACGGCTACCTCTTCTCGCTGTCCGGGCCGATCTACGCCGGCACCAACGAGATCCAGCGCAACATCGTCGCCGAGCGCATCCTCGGCCTGCCGCGCGAGCCGAAGGGAGCAGGTCGATGAGGTTCGTCCCCACCTCCGAGCAGGAGGACTTCACCGCCTCGCTCGACCGGCTGCTGGCCGGGGCCGACAGCGTCGGCGCCGCTCGCTCGTGGGCCGCGGGCGACCACGTCCCCGGGCTGGCGCTCTGGCGCCGCCTGGCCGAGCAGGGCGTGCACGCGCTGCTGGTGCCCGAGGAGCACGGCGGCATGGGCGCGACGCCCGTCGAGCTGGTGCTGGCCCTCGAGCTGGTCGGCCGCCACGCCGCCCCCGGCCCCTGGGTCGAGTCGGTCGCCTTCCTGCCCGTGGCGCTGGGCTCCGGCCCCGTCGTCGAGGCCCTCGCCGAGGGTGACGTCGGCACCGTCGCCCTCGCCCCGCACGTGCCCTACGCGCTCGACGCCGACCTCGCCGAGCACCGGTACGTCGTGGTCGACGGCGCGCTGCAGGGCGCGGAGGTCGGCGAGGAGCACACCTCGGTCGACGCGACCCGCCGGCTCTTCTCGGTCACGCCCACCGGCGCCGGGCAGAGCAGCGCGCAGGGCACCGGCGACCTGGACCGGGCCTTCGACACCGCCGTGCTCGCCTGCGCCGCGCAGCTGCTCGGCGCCGGCGAGCGGCTGCTCGACGACGCCGTGGCCTACGTCAAGCAGCGTCGTCAGTTCGGTCGGGAGATCGGGTCCTACCAGGCGATCAAGCACCAGCTGGCCGACGTGCGGATCGCGCTCGACTTCGCCCGCCCGCTCGTCCACGGGGCGGCCCTGGGCGACCCGGCGACCATCGGCCGCGACGTCTCGGCCGCCAAGCTCGCCGCCGCCGACGCGGCGTACCTCGCGGCGCGGGTGGCGCTGCAGGTGCACGGCGCGGTCGGCTACACCCTCGAGCTCGACCTGAGCCTGTGGATCACCAAGGTCCGCGCGCTGGTCGCCGCGTGGGGCACCACGGCGTACCACCGCGACCGGGTGCTCGCCGCCCTGGTGGCCGAGCGGGAGCAGCGGACGGAGGTGGCGGGCTGATGGAGCTGGCGCTGAGCGAGGAGCAGGTCGAGCTGGCCTCCACCCTGCGCGCGCTGCTGGCCAAGCGGGCCGGCAGCGCGGCCGTCCGGGCCGCCGCCGACTCCGACGAGGGCTTCGACCGGGCGCTGTGGGAGCTGCTGTGCGAGCAGGTCGGGGTCGCCGCGCTGGCGGTGCCCGAGGAGCACGACGGCGCGGGCTTCTCGGCGTTCGAGACGTGCGTGGTGCTCGAGGAGCTGGGCCGCTCGCTGGCCCCGTCACCGCTGCTGGCCACGCTGGTGGCCTCCGAGACGCTGCTGGCCAGCGGGTCCGCCGACGCCTGCGCCCGGCTGCTGCCGCGCGTCGCCGCGGGCGAGGTCGCCAGCCTGGCCTGGGCGGGGCTGACCGGGCCGGGCCGCACCGAGCCGGTGCGCGTCGACGGCTCCCGGCTCAGCGGCACGGTCGGGCCGGTGCTCCTCGGCGACGTCGCGGAGGTGCTCCTGGTCGCGGCCCGCACCGCCGACGGGCCGGACTCGATCGGGCTCTTCGAGGTCGACCCCGACGCGCCCGGCCTGACCCGCACCCGCACACCCGCCATGGACACCACCCTGCGCCTGGCCACCCTCGAGCTCGACGGCGTCGAGGCCGTGCCGGTGGTCGCCGACGCCCGCGCCGCGCTCGCCCGGGCCCACCTGGTCGGCACCGCCTCGGTCGCGGCACTGCAGGTCGGCGGCGCCCAGCGCGGGCTCGACATGACGGTGGCCTACGCGAAGGAGCGGGTGCAGTTCGGCCGCCCGATCGGCTCCTTCCAGGCCCTCAAGCACCGGATGGCCGACATGTTGGTGCTCGTCGAGACCGCCCGCTCGATCGCCTGGGCGGCGGCGTACGCCGTCTCCGTCGGCAGCGACGACGCCGCACGCCTGGCGGCCAGCGCGGGGTCGTGGTGCTCCGACGCGCTGGAGCAGGTGGCGGCCGAGACCGTGCAGATGCACGGCGGCATCGCGATCACCTGGGAGCACGACGCCCAGCTGGTCTTCAAGCGCGCCCACGCGCTGGGCCAGCTCTTCGGCCAGGCCCACGAGCACCGCCGCACCCTCCTGGGCTGAGCGCGCCGCGCCGGGAGTTTCATCGGGCGCCCGATGAACCTCGCGGCGGGACGATGAAACTTCGTCGTCCCGGCAGGAGTTCTGTCGGCCGGCCGATGAAACTCTCAGCCCCGCATCGGGACAGCCACCCCCCGCTCGTCGGCCACCTCGGCGGCGCGGTCGTAGCCGGCGTCGACGTGGCGGATGACGCCCATCGCGGGGTCGTTGGTCAGCACCCGCTCGATCTTCTGCGCGGCCAGGTCGGTGCCGTCGGCGACGCAGACCTGTCCGGCGTGGATGGAGCGGCCCATCCCGACGCCGCCGCCGTGGTGGATGGAGACCCAGGTGGCGCCGGAGGCGGTGTTGACCAGCGCGTTGAGCAGCGCCCAGTCGGCGATCGCGTCGGAGCCGTCGAGCATCGCCTCGGTCTCGCGGTAGGGGGAGGCGACCGAGCCGCAGTCGAGGTGGTCGCGCCCGATCACCACGGGCGCCGAGAGCTCGCCCGAGGCCACCATCTCGTTGAACTTCAGCCCGGCGCGGTGCCGCTCGCCGTAGCCCAGCCAGCAGATCCGCGCCGGCAGGCCCTGGAAGGAGACCCGCTCGCCGGCCATCGTGATCCACTTGTGCAGCCGCTCGTACTCCGGCTTCTCGTGGGCCGGGAAGAGCTCGAGGATGGCGCGGTCGGTGGCGGCGATGTCGGCGGGGTCGCCCGACAGCGCGGCCCAGCGGAACGGCCCCTTGCCCTCGCAGAAGAGCGGGCGGATGTAGGCGGGCACGAAGCCGGGGAACTCGAAGGCCCGGTCGTAGCCGCCCTTGCGGGCCTCGTCGCGGATCGAGTTGCCGTAGTCGAAGACCTCGGCACCGGCGTCCTGGAAGCCCACCATCGCCCGCACGTGCGCGGCCATCGAGGCCTGCGCGGCTTTGGTGAACCCCGCCGGGTCGGCGGTGCGCTCGCGCTCCCAGTCCTCGAAGGCCACCCCGGCGGGCAGGTAGTAGAGCGGGTCGTGCGCGGAGGTCTGGTCGGTGACCACGTCGATCGGGGCGCCCCGCTCGAGCAGCTCGGGCAGCACCTCGGCGGCGTTGCCGAGCACCCCGATCGAGAGCGGGCGGCGCTCGTCGCGCGCGGCGACGGCGAGCTCGAGGGCGTGGTCGAGGGAGTCGGCGCGCACGTCGAGGTAGCGGTGCTCGATGCGCCGCTCGATGCGGGCCGGGTCGCACTCGACGCAGATCGCGACCCCGTCGTTCATGGTGACCGCGAGCGGCTGCGCGCCACCCATCCCGCCGAGCCCGGCGGTGAGGGTGATCGTGCCGGCCAGGGTGCCCCCGAACCGCTTGTCGGCGACCGCGGCGAACGTCTCGAAGGTGCCCTGCAGGATGCCCTGGGTGCCGATGTAGATCCACGAGCCGGCGGTCATCTGGCCGTACATCGTCAGACCGAGGTCCTCGAGCCGGCGGAATTCCTCCCAGTTCGCCCAGTCGCCGACCAGGTTGGAGTTGGCGATCAGCACCCGCGGCGCCCACTCGTGGGTGCGCATCACGCCGACGGGCTTGCCCGACTGCACCAGCAGGGTCTCGTCGTCAGCGAGGTCGCGCAGGCTGCGCACGAGGGCGTCGTACGCCGCCCAGCTGCGCGCCGCCTTGCCGGTGCCGCCGTAGACGACGAGGTCCTCGGGTCGCTCGGCGTTGGCGGGGTCGAGGTTGTTCATCAGCATCCGCAGCGGCGCCTCGGTCTGCCACGAGCGGGCCGAGAGCTCGGTGCCGGTGGCGGCGTGGATGGGCAGGCGGGGGTTGGCGGCGCTCATGCGAGGGCTCCGATCTGGTGCTCGACGGCGGACAGGACGGCCCCGGAGGCGACCAGGCCGACGGTGGTCTCGATCTCCGGGGACAGGTGGCGGTCGGGGCCGGGCCCCTCCACCCCGGCCTCGCGCAGCAGCGCCACGACGGCGGCGGTGGCCGGGGCGGGCGCCAGCGGGGCGCGCAGGTCGAGGGCGCGGGCGGCGGTGAGCACCTCGATGGCCACCACGCGGCTCAGCCCGTCGACGGCGCGGCGCAGCTTGCGCGCGGCCGCCCAGCCCATCGAGACGTGGTCCTCCTGCATGGCGCTGCTGGGGATGGAGTCGACCGAGGCCGGCGCGGCCAGGCGCTTCATCTCCGAGACGATCGCCGCCTGGGTGTACTGCGCGATCATCAGCCCGGAGTCGACGCCGGGGTCGTGGGCCAGGAAGGGCGGCAGCCCGTGGTTGCGGGCCTTGTCGAGGAAGCGGTCGGTGCGCCGCTCGCTGATGGAGGCGACGTCGGCGGCGACGATGGCCAGGAAGTCGAGGACGTAGGCGACCGGCGCCCCGTGGAAGTTGCCGTTGGACTCCACCCGACCGTCCTGCCCGTCGTCGGCGGCCAGCACCACCGGGTTGTCGACGGCGCTGGCCAGCTCGCGCGAGGCGACCAGGTCGCAGTGCGCGAGGGTGTCGCGAGCCGCGCCGTGCACCTGCGGCGAGCAGCGCAGCGAGTAGGCGTCCTGCACCCGGTGGCACTCGGGCCCGCGGTGCGAGGCCACGACCGCCGACCCCTCGAGCAGGCGCACCAGGTTGGCGGCCGAGGCGGCCTGCCCCGGGTGCGGGCGCAGCGCCTGCAGCTCGGCGGCGAAGACCCGGTCGGTGCCGAGCTGGCCCTCGACCGACATCGCCGCTGCCACGTCGGCGGTGCGCAGCAGCACCCGCAGGTCGGCGATGGCCATCAGCAGCATCGCCAGCATCCCGTCGGTGCCGTTGATCAGCGCCAGCCCCTCCTTGGCGGCCAGCTCGACCGGGTGCAGCCCCGCGGCGGCCAGCGCGTCGGCGGCCGGCACCAGCGCGCCGGCGGCGTCGCGCACCGGCCCCTCCCCCATCAGCGCCAGCGCGCAGTGCGAGAGCGGCGCGAGGTCGCCCGAGCAGCCGAGCGAGCCGTGCTCGTGCACGACCGGGGTGATCCGGTGGGTGAGCAGGTCGGCGAGCAGCTGGGCGGTCTCGAGGCGGATGCCGGTGTGGCCGGTGGCCAGCGTGGAGAGGCGCAGCAGCATCAGCCCGCGGGTCACCTCGGTCTCGACCTCGGGGCCCGAGCCGGCCGCGTGCGAGCGCACGAGCGAGCGCTGCAGCTGGGCGCGCAGCTCGGTGGGGATGTGCCGGGTGGCCAGCGCCCCGAAGCCGGTCGAGATGCCGTACGCCGGCGTGGGGGCCGCGGCGAGCTCCTCGACGACCGCGCGGCCCCGCTCGATCGCGGCGACGGCGTCGTCGCCGAGCCGGACCCCGCCACCGTGACGGGCCACCGCCAGCAGCTCCTCGGGACTGACCGGGCCGACCCCGACGACGGTGGCGGCCGGTGCGGTGCGCGCGTTGCTCTCGTGCTGGTGCATGGTTCTATGCTCCGACCGCCGCACCACCGGGCGCCATGGCCGCACCCGACCCCTCGTCTCGGATCTGAGACTTGCCGACCGGACGGGTGGCCGCCGTTTCGGTCCCCGGCGCCACGGGTACCTGGGCCGGACCGACCCGAAGGGAGTACCGCATGCCCTCCAGCACGCCCCCCACCCCCGCCGCCGGCCGAACTGAGGCACCAGACCACGCACGAGGTCGCGCAGGGGCGCCGAGCCTCACCGCTCCCGGACTGCTCCTGGGCGCAGGCCTCGGCGGCTTCGTCGACGGCATCCTGATCCACCAGGTCCTGCAGTGGCACCACATGCTGACCTCGACCGACACCGACAACATCGGGGTGCCCTACTACCCCGACACCACCGTGCACGGCCTCGAGATCAACACGCTGTGGGACGGCTTCTTCCACACCGCCACCTGGCTGCTCGTCCTGGGCGGGCTGGCCCTGCTGTACTCCCGGGTGCAGCACTCGCGCGGGCGCGTGTGGACCTCGCGCGCCCTGTGGGGCTGGGTGCTGGCCGGGTGGGGCGTCTTCAACCTCGTCGAGGGCGTCGTCGACCACCACCTCCTCGGCATCCACCACGTGCGCAGCGGGCCGCACCAGACCTGGTGGGACCTGGGCTTCCTGGCACTCGGCCTCCTGCTGCTCGTCGGCGGCTGGCTGCTGCAGCGGGGCGCCCGGGTCCACGACGCCCCGTGAGCGGCCGGTGATCGACCTGTGATCGACCTGGCCGCGCGACTGCTGGGCTGGGCGCCGCTGCTGCTGGCCGGCCTGGCCGGAGCGGGCTACGCCTGGGCGGCGGCGCTCGAGCGGGGGCGGCGCGGCTGGCCGTCGCGGCGTACGGCCTCGTTCCTGGCGGGCACCACCATGGTGGTCCTCGCCCTGTCGCCGGACGTCGACGCCTGGGCCGACCGCGACTTCGCCGGCCACGCCGCCCAGCACCTCCTGCTGGCGATGCTGGCGCCGCTCCTGCTCGTGCTGGGGGCGCCCACGACGCTGCTGCTGCGCCGGCTGCCGCACCACACCGCCCGCCGCCTGGGTCGGCTGCTGCACGGGCCGGTGGGACGGGTGCTGGCCCACCCGGTGCCGGCCCTGGTGCTCAGCAGCGGGGGGCTGGTGGCGCTCTACCTGACCCCGCTCTACGAGCTGAGCACCCGCCACGAGCTGGTGCACGCCCTGGTGCACGTGCACCTGCTCGTGGCCGGGCTGCTGTTCACCTGGGCGATCGCGGGGCCCGACCCCGCGGCGGGGCGGGCCTCGGTGCGGGCCCGGCTGGTCGCGCTCGGCGTCGCGGTGGCCGTGCACGCCACGCTCTCCCAGCTGCTGCACGCCGGCGTGCTGGTGCGGGTCGACGAGCCGGTGCGCGAGATGCGGGCGGCCGGCTCGTTGATGTACTTCGGCGGCGACCTCATCGAGCTGCTGCTCGCGCTCGCCCTGCTGGCCACGTGGCGCCCGGCCCCTCGGCGGGCGGACGCCCAGGTTCCTCACAGGTCGGCCGGAGCCGGGTGACAGGTCGGGCCCGCAGGCTGGTCCCGACCCACCCACAGCACCGAGGAGGCGCGACATGCGTCGCACAGCAACGTTCACCGCGGGGGTCGTCCTGGCCGCCACCGCCGGCACCGGTCTGGCCGCCTGGGGCGTGCCGGCCCTGGCCCAGGACACCGAGGACCAGGGCTCCCAGGTCGCAGGACAGGGAGCCGACGACGACGAGGACGCCGAGGACCGCCGCGACGAGGTGCAGGCCGCGCTGGCCGAGGCCCTGGCCGCCGAGCTCGGCCTCGACGCCGACGAGGTCGCGGCCGCGCTGGAGAAGGTGCAGACCGACCTGCGTGACGAGATGCGGACCGAGCACCTCGAGCGCCTGGAGGAGCGTCTCGCCGAGGCCGTCGAGGCGGGCGAGCTGACGCAGGAGGAGGCCGACGAGGCGCTCGAGCGCGCCGGGTCCGGCGAGCTGCGGGGCCCCGGGCGCCGCGGCGGGCACGGCGGCCCCCTCGGTCGGGGCAGCGGGGCGGAGGACAGCACCACCAGCCTCTGACCGGCTCCCGACGCCACGAGGCCCGCCCCGGCACTGCCGGGGCGGGCTTCCTGCGCGGGCGGGCGGCTCAGACGGCGACCGGTGCGCCGTCCCAGGCGAACTTCTGGAAGGGCTCGTCGACCGGGGTGCGGGCCAGGTGGTTGGTGTAGTTCGACATCACCTTCTGCGAGACGCCGAGCACCACCTCGAGGACCTGGCGCCGGGTGAACCCGGCGCCGAGGAACGCCTGCACGCCGGCCTCGTCGACGTCACCGCGGTCGCGCACGACGGCCAGGGTGAAGGTCCGCAGCGCCTCGAGGCGCTCACTGGGCAGCGGTGTGCCGTCGCGCAGCGCGTCGGTGATCGCCGCGTCGACCTTCATCGCGAGCGCGATGGCGGTGTGGGCGGGCACGCAGTAGTGGCAGGCGTGCTCGACGTTGACCGACTGCCACACCACGGTGGTCTCGTCCTTGTCGAAGCTGGAGTCGAGGAAGAGCTGGTGCACCTGCTGGTAGGCCTCGAGCAGGCCGGGCGCCTCGGCCATCGTGGCGTGCAGCCCCGGGATCATCCCGTTCTGCTTGCGCGAGCGCGCCAACAGCTCCGCGCTGCCCTCGGGGGCGGTGGTCTCGTCGTGCAGCGTGAACTCGGTCATCGGGTGCTCCGTCTCGTCGTCCGGCCGATGGGCGGGCTGGTCCGTCCATCGCTTCAGTACCGAACGGTACACAACACCTGATTACTTTGCTACCGATCGGTGTCAATCCAGCCTCGGACGGCGTAGGATGCGACCATGAGCTCGACGACGAAGGCCCCCGTCGGCCGCCCTCGGCGCTACGACGAGGAGAGCGTGCTGGAGGCGCTGACCGCGCTCTTCTGGCGGCAGGGCTACACCCAGACGTCGATGGCCGACATCGTGGAGACCAGCGGGGTGCACAAGCCGAGCCTCTACCGCACCTTCGGCTCCAAGGAGGAGCTCTTCACCAAGGTGCTGCACCGCTACCTCGACCAGCGGATGAGCATGTTCACCGACCTGATCGAGGGCGTCGGCGAGGGCGCCGGGGCCGTGCACCGCTTCCTCGAGGCCTTCGAGGCCGACTCGCTCTCCGAGCGCGGTCGTGACGGCTGCCTGATGGTGATGGCCTCCAACGAGCTGCGCGGCCGCCTGCCCGGCTACGACTTCGCCACCGACTACCGCGGCCGGATGCGCGAGGTGCTCGGACTGCTCGTCGCCCGCGCCACGCCGGATGCCGACGCCGCACTGGCCGCGACCCGCACCGATCTGCTGACCACCTGCCTGCTCGGCCTGCACGTCATCCTGCGCTCCGGCGCGGGCGCCGAGGAGGTGCACCGCTACCTGGCGGCGCTGCACGCCACGGTCGACACCTGGTGATCCCGGGCAGGTGATCCAGGGCCTGACGACCAAGGACCACCGCCCCTGCCGGGGCGGTGGTCCAGGGAGAGGCGGTGCGCCCCGTGGAGGGCGCGCCCGGATCAGGGAGTGACGGAGCCCGGCGCGGAGGCGCCGGCGACCCGGTTCTCGGCGTCGACCATCCACGCCAGCTGCTCGATGCGCTCGAGGATCGCGTGCAGCAGGTCGGCCGAGGTCGGGTCCTCCTGGTCGACCTCGTCGTGCACCCGGCGCGCGGTGCCGGCGACGGCGTACAGCGCGGCGGCGATGCGGTCGACGGTCTCGGCGGTGTCGACCTCGGTGGCCGGGAACTCCGGCAGCGAGGACTGCGCCGCGACCGTCTTGGCGCGGGCGTCGGGCAGCGCGTAGACCGCGCGCATCCGCTCGGCGACGTCGTCGGAGAAGCCGCGCGCGGCGTCGACGATCTCGTCGAGCTGCAGGTGCATGTCGCGGAAGTTCTTGCCCACGACGTTCCAGTGCGCCTGCTTGCCCTGCACGTGCAGGTCGGTCAGGTCCACGAGCACGGCCTGCAGGTGGGTGGCGAGCCGCTCCGAGGCGCGGAACGCGGCCGGGGCGGTGTGGGTCGCGGTGGGGGTGGCGGTGTCGAGGGTCTCGGTCATGAGAGCACTCCTTCGTGGTCGCTGTCGGGGATGCTCCCCATCCTGGCAGGCTTTCTTGAACGTTTCCAGAAAGGGGAGGCTGCCCTCACCGGATCGGCAGCCCGTGCGCCGCAGCGGCGTCGGCGAGCCGGGCCACGGGGCCGCCGGGGTGGGGCAGCCGGTGGCTGCGCACGCCCTCGGCGTCGAGCACCTGCACGGTCAGGGCGTCGCGGTCGACCGCGCTCGCGACGAGCACCGACCCCGCGGCCGGCCCGACCGGCAGCGCGGCGGCCAGCTCGGGCCGGTGCCGCGCACCCCAGTGCCGCAGCAGGCGCGGCGCGGCGGCGAAGGGGTCGAGCTCGGCCGCCGTGAAGTCCTCGACGGGCACCGCCCGGCGCTCGCGACCGACCACGCAGACGAAGAGCAGGGTGGGGCGGAAGACGCGAGCGCCGGGACGCTCGCAGGGCACCGGCCGGTACGACGCCACGACGTGCAGCGCCGGTCCGCCGTCGTGGCCGGGCACGACGAGGGTGGCCACCGGGGAGCGCTGCAGGCGCGCGACGACCGGTGAGCCGGCGTCGGCGACGACGAGCGGGCGGCCACCGTCCTGCTCCTCGAGCCGGACCCGGGCGGGGAGCGCCGGAGCCCGGTGGCACTCGCGGGTCAGCAGGGTGGCGCTGCTCGCCGCGGCCAGGAGCGCTCGGGCCTCCCGCGCGTGGGTCGCCTGCGTGTCCGCGCCCTCGGCCGGTCGCACGACCTGTGCCTCTCGACCTGGCTGCACCTGCACTCCTCCGCGCCGACGACGTCCCGCTTCTCCGCGGATCGTTAGGTTAGCCTAACCTGCCGCGCAAGGCCCGACGTCGGCGCGGAGCCGCTAGTCGTCGTGCTCGACCCCGTCGAGCTCCTCGAACGGCTCGAGGGCGTTGCCCACGGTGCGGGGGTCCAGCTCGGTCTGGCTGCGGTAGGCCGCCCGCCCCAGCAGGTTGCTCGCCACCGACGACACGACCAGCGCGGCCCCGACGGCCAGGGCCGCCTTGACCCCGTCGAGGACGGTGAGGTCGCCGGCGGACAGGTCGTGCACCGCCGCGCCGATGATCACGAGCGGCAGCCCGGCGCCGGTGGCGGGACTGAGGTTGTTGACCCGGCTGATGGCGTCGCGCGAGCGCAGCATGCCCAGCGCCGTGACGAGGAAGAACAGCGAGCCGAGCAGCATCAGCAGCCCCGCCACCACCGATCCGACGTCGCCGGCGCTCATCGCTCGCCCCTGGTGAGCATCCGGGCGAAGGCCGCCGTGGCCAGGATGCCGCAGAGCGCCGCGAGCAGCGCCACGTCGTAGAGGACCGGGATCGAGCCGAGCACGCCGACCAGCACGAACACCGCTGTCGCGCAGAAGAAGAGCAGGTCGCCCGCGACCGCGCGGCTCGCGTCGTCGGGACCCCGCAGGACCTGCACGGTGCCGAGGGCGGAGGCGACGACCACCACGACGATCGCGGCGACCACGAGCACGCTCATCGCGCCCTCCTCCCCCGGGTGGCGGCCAGCACGCGGGCACGCATCGCGACCAGGTCGGCGTGCACGTCCTCCTCGTCCTCGCCGAAGAGCGCCTGCACGAACGCCGCGGCCGGCTGCTCGCCGGCCGCCGGGGACACCCCGAGCACCAGCGTCCCGGGGGTGATGGTGATCGAGCTGGTCAGCAAGGTGACCTCCAGGTCGGTGAGGTCGTCGAGCGGGAGCTTGACGATCCTGGGTCGCTGGGCGGAGCCGGGGGTGCCCACGTCGGCGGCCAGCCGCAGGACGGAGACGGTCAGCTGCCAGACCAGCCAGGGTGCGTAGACCAGGGCGAGGCGCAGGAGCGTCATGGCGCGGTCACCGCCTCGACGTACGCCGTGACGTCGAGCAGGCCGTCGGCGGCCTGCAGGCACAGCTCCCACAACGGCCCCGGCACCACGAAGATCGCGAGCGAGACCAGCAGCAGCGCGCCGGCGGGCGCCAGGCTCCACGTCTGCATCCGGGTCTCGGCGTCGACGGGCGGCAGGTCGGTGTGGCCCTTGCCCCGGGACGGGGACTCCTCCAGCGGGGGCCCCCAGAAGACGTCGGCCCACAGCCTGGTCATCGCCAGCAGGGTGCCGATGCTGGCCACGACCAGGACGCCGAGCACCACCCAGATCCAGGCACCGTCGAGGTCGGCGGCGGCGCGGGCGATGCCGACCTTGCCGAAGAACCCGGACGAGGGCGGGAAGCCGACGAGCGACATCATCGCGAGCGCCACGACCACCGCGAGCAGCGGCTCGCGGCGCATCAGGCCGGAGAGCCCGACGAACTGGTGGGTCAGGTACGCGCGCTCGACGGCCCCCGAGCTGAGCAGCAGCGAGCCCATCACCAGGATGTGGTGGACCATGTAGAACAGCCCGGCGGCGAGCCCGAGCTGGGTCCCGATCGCGAGCCCGAGGAGGATGTAGCCCACGCCGGCGATCATCTGCCAGGCCAGGCTGCGTCGGATCATGCGTTCGCCGAGGGAGCCGTAGGCACCGACGAGCATGGTCACGCCGAAGAGCACCAGGAGCGGCACCATCCACGAGGTGGCCCCGTCGAGCACGGTCTGGTGGATCCGGAAGATCGCGTAGATGGCGACCTTGGTGTGCAGGGCCGAGAAGAGCGCCATCACGGTGGCCGAGGTGGCCGGGTAGGCCCGGGGCAGCCAGCCGTGCAGGGGGACGACGCCGGCCTTGACGGCCAGGGCGAGCAGGACCACGCCCACCGCCAGCCGGAACCGCGGGTCGTCGGCGTCGACGCCGGAGAGGACCGCCATGTTCACCGAGCCGGCGACGCCGTACACCAGGCCGATGCCGACCAGCAGGATCGTCGACGTCACCAGGTTGACCACCACGAAGAGGCGGCCGATGCCCAGCCGCCGCCAGGTGCCGGTCATCGCGACCAGCGCGTACGACGGCAGCAGCATCACCTCGATGAAGACGAAGAGGTTGAAGACGTCGCCGGTGAGCAGCGCCCCGTTGACGCCGGCGGACAGCATCATCACCAGGGTGGGGAAGAACCGGAGCCGGGCCTCCCCCGTGACCAGTGCGAAGGCGATGCACGCGGTGGTGGTGAGTCCGGTGACGGTGATCATCACGGCGGTGAGCGTGTCGGAGACCAGGGGGATGGCGATCCCCGGGACGAAGCCACCGACGCCGTGGGCCAGCACGGGGGTCTGTGCGTGCTCGACCACCAGGGCGACACCGCCGGCGGTGGTCGCCACCGGGACGAGCACGAGCAGGACCCGCGCGAGGCGCCCCGGGACGAGCGCACCGAGCGCGGCGCCCAGCAGGGGCACCACGACGAGCAGCGGGAGGAGGGAGCCGGTCATGCGTGGTGGTCCTCTCCGGTGTCGGGGACGTGGCGGGTGTCGTCGTCGTGGCCGATGCGGGCGAGCGCGAGCATGAAGACGGTGACGGCCAGGGTGATGACGATGGCGGTGAGCACGAAGGCCATCGGCAGCGGGTCGCCGGCGTCGGCCGGGTCCCCCGCGCCGGTCAGGGGCTCGCCCCGCCAGGCGGAGACACCGGAGGCGAGCAGGACCAGGTTGGCCCCGTGCGAGAGCAGCGTGATCCCGAAGACGATGCGCACCAGGCCCGGCTGGCAGAGCAGGTACACACCGCCGGCGACCAGGATCCCGATGGTGATCGGCAGGACGGTCATCCGGTCCCCTCCTCGCCCTGCGAGGTGCCCGGCGACTCGGCGGCACCCTCCAGGATCGCGGGCCCCTCGGTGGGCCCCTCGGTGGACTCCTCCGCGGCGGAGCGGTCCGGTGGCGCGGCCCCGAGCCGGTCGAAGGCCACCATCACCAGGCCGAGCACCGCGGCGTAGACCCCGACGTCGAAGATCAAGGAGGTGCTGAGCTTGGTGCCGGCGACGGTGCCGTAGAGCGGCTGCAGGAACGAGGAGTCGGCGTAGCCCAGCAGTCCGCTGACCAGGGCCGTCAGCACACCTCCGCCGATCAGTGCGAGGTGCAGCCGCGAGGGGCCCACGGCCCGGTCCTCGGGGCGGGACAGGTAGACCTGGGCCACGACCACCGAGGCGACGAGGGCCGCGATGAACCCTCCGCCCGGGGCGTTGTGGCCGCGCCAGAAGATGACGGCCGACAGCACGACGAGGACGGGGGCGACCACCCGGAGCAGCAGCTGCAGCGCGCGCAGGTTGCTCTGCGCGTCGAGCAGCGCCGCCCGGGCCTGCGGGTCCCGCAGGGTCGCGACGGGGCGCAGGGGGATCCGCTCGGCGCGGTCGGTCCAGCCGGGCGGGTCGAGGGTCCGCGGGGGGACGGTGGTGAGGACGGCGAGGATCGCGACCCCGGCCAGGCCCAGCACGGCGAGCTCGCCCAGGGTGTCCAGGGCCCGGAACTCGACGAGGATGACGTTGACCAGGTTGTCGCCGCCGGTCTCCTCGGTGCCCTCGGCGAGGTAGTACTCGGCCGGCCCGGACCGCTCCCGCCGGCCGGTCAGCACCCAGGTCGCCAGGCCGGCGGCGACGCCGAGGCCCGTGGCCAGGACGAGGGGGCCGGCCCCGCGGCGGCGCGGCGTGCGCCCGAAGCGGCGCGGGAGCTGGCGCAGCACCAGCATGATCACCACCACGGTCAGCACCTCGACCATCAGCTGGGTCAGGCCCACGTCGGGCGCGCCCAGCGCGAAGAGCTGGACGGTGACGGCGATCCCCACGCCGCCGAGGGCGACCGTGGCGGCGATCCGGGAGTCGGCCAGGCAGGTGGCGACGACACCGAGGGCGATGAGGGCGAGCAGCCCGACGTCGATCGGCCGCCACAGGTCGGGCTGGGTCGCGGGCAGGTCACCGACACCGAGGACCGTGAGGCTGCCGGCCCCGAGGACGAGGGTCAGCACGACGAGCGGCGGGACGACGTGGCGGCGCGGGTGGTCGGCGGCGACCGTCCAGGCGATCCGGCGGCCCACGCGTGCGGCGCCGGCGAAGATCCGCTCGAGCGCGTCGGCGCCGGTGCCGGGCAGCAGGTCGGCCTCGAGCCGGCGGTAGAGCGCCCTGCGCCGCGTCATCAGCGCGGCGCCGGCAGCGATCGCGGCGGCGCTGACGAGGAGCTCGGGAGCCAGCCCGTGCCACAGCTTCAGCTCGTACGCCGACTCCGCGCCCATCGCCTGGACGGCGCGCTCGACCGGGACGTCGAGGACCCAGACGGCGAGCCCGATCGGCAGGCCGGCCCAGATCGGGGCCGCGGCGGGCAGGAACAGCCCGGCGCTGGGACCGTGGCAGGTCTTGGCCCGCTCCCCGTCGACGAACCCCCCGAGCACGATCTTGGCGCTGTAGGCGACGGTGAGGACCGACCCGAGCCCGGCGGCGGCCAGGGCGAGGAACCCCACCCAGTCGGGGCCGGGGGCCTCCAGCATCGAGCCGAGGATCGTCTCCTTGCTCACGAAACCGAGCATCGGCGGGATCCCGGCCATGCTCGCCGTGCCGACGACGACGGTCGCGAAGCTCCACGGCATCACCCGTCGCAGCTCGGGGAGACGTCGGATGTCGCGGGTGCCGGCGGCGTGGTCGATGACGCCGACCATCATGAAGAGCCCGGACTTGAACAACGCGTGGGCGATCGTGTGGATCACGGCTGCGGTCAGCGCCTTCTCGGTGCCGACGCCGATCGCCGCGGTGATCAGCCCCAGCTGGCTCACCGTCGAGTAGGCCATCAGCCGCTTGAGGTCGTGCTGCTGGAAGGCGAAGAGCGCCGCCATCGCGGCGGTGAAGAGGCCCACGCTGATCAGCAGCGCGTTCCAGACCGGCACCTCGGAGAACGCCTCGGAGAAGCGCAGCATCAGGTAGATGCCGGCCTTGACCACCGCGGCGGCGTGCAGGTAGGCGCTCACCGGGGTGGCGGCGGCCATCGCGTCGGGGAGCCAGGGGTGGAAGGGGAACTGAGCGGCCTTGGTGAAGCCCGCGACCGCCACCAGGACGGCGACCACGGCGGTGAGGCCGGGGCGCTCGGCCCACACCTCGGAGGACAGCGCCTGCGAGAGCGACGTCGTGCCGGTGGCGACGACCATCAGCACGACCGCCAGCAGCAGCGTGAGCCCGCCGAAGAAGGTCATGAACAGCGTGCGCGCCGACGCCGACTCGGCTCCCGAGCCGGACCGGGCGATCAGCAGGAAGGAGGCCAGGGAGGTGATCTCCCAGCACATGAAGAGCAGGACGAGGTCGTCGGCCAGGACGAGGCCGACCATGCCGAGGGCGAAGACGGTCATCCACAGGTAGAAGCCAAGCTGGCGGCCCTCGTCGAGGTACTCCACGGAGTAGACGAGCACCGCCGCGCCGATGACCAGGGCGATCATCACGAAGACCAGGCCGAGCCCGTCCAGGCGCAGCGCCAGGTCGACGTCGAGGGCGGGCAGCCAGGCGGCCGTCCAGGTGGTCTCGCCACCGTCGAGGACCTCTCGCGCGGCGGGCACCATCGCGACGGCGAGGACGAGGAAGGCGATCGCGATCGGCCACCCGGCCCGACGCCCCAGGGCGCCGGTCAGCGGAACCGCCAGGACGGGCACCGCCGCGAGGGCGGCCAGCAGCCACATCAACGTCATCGCGGACCCTTCCTCGACCGGGCACAGCACCCCGCACGAGTCGAGCCGGCGCAGCACTGAGCAGGAGCGATGCCCGCGGGACGGCCGAGCCTAGCAATCGCCGGTGAGCCCGCGCGGAGGTGGCGGAGGCCCCTTGCGGGGGCCGGCGAGCGGCTGGTGACGACCGGCGCCCGGGAGCGATGCAGGCATTCGCACCGGCGTGCTCTGCCGTCGTGCGGACCCGCGTGTGGTGGAGCTGAGGGGATTCGAACCCCTGACCTTCTCATTGCGAACGAGACGCGCTACCAACTGCGCCACAGCCCCATCGCGCCCGAAGACGCTCGAGAAACGCTAGCACCCGGCCCGGTCGGTGCCGAATCGGGACCCCCGGGTGGTGGACCCGGGCGGACGGCTCAGGTGCCGACCGCGCGACCCTCGTCGCCCTGGTCGCGCCGGGCCCGGCGCTCCCGCTCGGCCTGGTCGCCCTCCCGGGCGAGCGCGGCGTCGACCTCGGTGCGCCCCGACGTCCACACCCCGGTGGAGTCGAGGTCGATGGTGCGCACCGTGCGGCGCTCGGCCGCCGGCTTCGTGACGTACGTCGGCAGGGTCACCGGCACGGGGTCCCAGCCGGCCGCGGGTGCCTCGGCAGCCACCTCGGGCTGCACGACCGGCACCTCCTCGGTCTGCGGCCCCTCCGCGGCGTCATCGGTCACGTCGGTCATGTCGGCCTCGTCCGCGGCGGGGACCTCGGTCTGCGCGCCGTCGTCGTCGAGCGGCACGGCGGGGATCCGCGCCAGCGGGCCGGCGAGGCCGGTCTCGCGGCGCACCATCAGCCGGCAGGCCACCAGCCAGGCCACCAGGAGCCCACCCGGGACGCCCAGGTAGGCGGGGCCGAGCAGGCCTGCGATGCTCAGCACGCCGACGGCCGCCAGGGCGCCCAGCAGGGCGACGAGCACGCGGCGGCGACGGCGCGCGGCGCGGTTGGCCGCGGCCCGGCGCTGGGCCGGGGTCCGCACCGGCGGCAGCGCGGAGGCGTCGAGGCTGGTCTCGACCGCCGGAACCGGGGCCGGGGTCGAGGCCGGGGCCGGCTCGCTGCCGACCGAGGCGCTGCTGGCCTTGGTGACCACCACGGGCGGCGCGGACGCCCGCCCGGGGGTGACCACCAGCCGCGCGGAGCGGCGGCTGACCGGCTCGCGGCGGGCCAGCACCCGCATCGTCTGGGAGAAGCGGTCGACCGAACGGCTGCGCACCACGTCGTCGTGGTGCTTGAGCGCCTTCGGGACCAGGTAGACGGCCCACGCCACAGCGAGGGCGACGAAGATCAGTGCGCTCAGGTCCACGGGCTCGACCCTAGGTTCGCTAGCGCAGGATGGGGTGGATGTCCACCAGTGTGTCGCAAATTGCTGGTGTGACTCGTGGGGTTCAGCTGTCCGTGACCAGCCCGACCAGCCCGCCCGGAGGCACGTCCTCGGCGGTGATCGCGTAGAGCCGGTGGTCGCGCCAGGCGCCGTCGATGTGCAGGTAGCGGGGGGCGTAGCCCACCTCGTGGGCGCCGAGCTTCTCGACGACGCGCAGCGAGTTCGAGTTCTCGGGACGGATCGCGATCTCGACGCGGTGCAGGCCGAGCTCGGCGAAGGCGTGGTCGACGACCATCGCGACCGCCAGCGGGATGATCCCCCGCCCGGCGAAGCGCCGGTCGATCCAGTAGCCGACCGATCCGAACTGGGCGGAGCCGCCGACGACGTTGTTGAGCGTCACCTGCCCGGCGAACTGGCCGCCGACCTCGACGACGAACGGGTAGGTCGTGCCCTGCCGGGCCTGGCGGCGCATCCGCCACACCAGCGCCCGGAAGGTCGTGGGCCGAGGGTCTCCCCCGGGCGGCACGGTCGCGTCCCACGGCACCAGCCACGCGGCGTTCTGCTGGCGCGCCCGGCGCCAGGCCTCGGCGTCGGAGACCCGCATGGGGCGCAGCAGCACCTCACCGTGGCGCAGCCGCACCGGCCAGCCGCGTCGCACAGCCGGGCGCGGACGGCTCAATGGTCGCTCCCGACGACCTGCTCCACGGCGTGCACCAGCACCGGCGCGAGCACCTCGAGGCCGTCCTTGACCCCGCCCCGCGACCCCGGCAGGTTCACCACCAGGCAGGAGCCGACGACCCCGGCGAGGCCCCGCGACAGCATCGCCGTCGGCACGCCCTTGGCCAGCCCGTGGGCGCGGATCGCCTCGGCGATGCCGGGCACCTCCCGCTCCAGCAGCGCCCGGGTGGCCTCGGGGGTGCGGTCGGTGGGGGTCAGCCCGGTGCCGCCCGTGGTGAGCACCAACCGGGCGCCGGCCGCGACCGCGGCGGCGATCGCCTCGCGCACCGGGTCGCCGTCGGGCACCACGACCGGCTCGTCGACGACGAAGCCCAGGTCGCGCAGGGCGGCGACGATCAGCGGGCCGGTGGTGTCGTCGTACACCCCGGCCGCCGCGCGGTTGGAGGCGACGACGACGCCGGCGGGCAGGCTCACGGCCGGGCCCAGTCGCCCGAGCGGCCGCCGCTCTTGGTCTCGACGCGCACGTCGGTGATCACGGCGGCCTTGTCGACGGCCTTGACCATGTCGACGACGGTCAGCGCCGCCACCGAGACGGCGGTCAGCGCCTCCATCTCGACGCCGGTGCGGTCGGTGGTGCGCACCGTCGCGGCGATCTCGACCGCGTCGTCGGCCACGGCGAGGTCGACCTCGACGCCCGAGAGCGCCAGCGGGTGGCACAGCGGCACCAGCGACGGCGTCTGCTTGGCGCCCATGATCCCGGCCAGCCGGGCCACCGCGAGCGCGTCACCCTTGGGCACCCCCTCGCCGCGCAGCAGCCCCACCACCTGCGCCGAGACCAGCACCCGGCCGGAGGCCCGGGCGGTGCGGGCGGTGACGGCCTTGTCGGAGACGTCGACCATGCGGGCCGCGCCGTGCTCGTCGACGTGGGTCAGCCGGTCAGCCATCAGTGACCGCCCTCCAGCCCCGAGTCGAGGTGGATCACGTCCACCTCGGCCCCGGCGGGCAGCCGGGTGACGTCCTCGGGCACCACGACCAGCGCGTCGGCCTCGGCCAGGTCGCCGACCAGGTGCGAGCCGGGCCCGCCGACCGGGCTGACGCGGCCGTGGCCGGGCTCGGTGGTGGCGCGCAGGAACTGGCGCCGCCCCGGGGGCGAGGTGATCGCGTGGGTCAGCCGCATCGGCACCAGCGGCCGCGAGACCGGGGTGAGCCCCATCATCGCGCGCAGTGCCGGCAGCACGAACAGCTCGAAGGACAGGTACGACGAGACCGGGTTGCCGGGCAGCGTGAAGATCAGGGTGTCGTCCTCGCCGACCGTGCCGAAGCCCTGCGGCTTGCCGGGCTGCATCGCCACCGGCCCGAACCACACGGTGCCCAGGGGCGACAGCGCCTCCTTGACCACGTCGTAGTCGCCCATCGAGATGCCGCCCGAGGTGACCACGACGTCGGCGCGCACCAGCTGGTCCTCGAGGGCGTCGAGGAACGCGCGCGGCTGGTCGGGGACGATCCCGACCCGGTAGGCCAGGGCGCCGGCGCGGCGTGCCGCGGCTGCCAGCAGGTAGGAGTTGCCGTCGTAGATCGAGTCGTGGCCCAGCTGGGTGCCCGGCTCGCGCAGCTCGGTGCCGGTGGAGAGGATCACCACCCGCGGGCGCGGGCGAACTGCGATGGTGGCGCGCCCCACCGAGGCCAGCAGGCCCAGGTGGCGCGGGCCGAGCACGGTGCCCTCGTCGATGAGGAGGTCGCCGACGGAGACGTCCTCGCCCGAGCAGCGCACGTGCTGTCCCTCGGTGGGCGCCCGCTCGATGCGCACCCGGGCCACGCCGCGGTCGGTCCACTCGTAGGGCACCACCGCGTCGGCACCGGCCGGCATCGGGGCACCGGTCATGATCTTGGCCGCGGTGCCCGGCGAGAGCGCCAGCAGCCGCGCGTTGCCGGCCCCGATCTCGCCGACCACGGGCAGCTCGACCGGCTCGTCGGGCCCGGCGCCGACGACGTCGGCCCGATGCACGGCATAGCCGTCCATCGCGGAGTTGTCGAAGGGCGGCAGGGCGATGGGCGAGACCACCGACTCGGCGGCCGAGAGACCCAGCGACTCCATCAGCGGCTGCTGGTAGGCCGGCAGCGGGCGGACCGCGGCGAGGACGTGCTCGAGGTGCTCCTCGACGCTGATCGGCTCGGGCGCGTCAGGCATCCGGGTCGCCGCTCAGCACGGCGCCGGGATCGACGCGCTGGGCCGAGCGGCCGCCGACGGTGACGTCGCCGACCACCGAGACCCCGTGCCCGAAGGTGACGTCGCCCTCGATGGTCAGGCGCTCGGCGCGCTTGAGCGAGGGGGCACCCTCGGGGAAGCGCTTGTCGAACTCGCCGACCAGCTTGTAGTAGGCCTCGTCGAGCTCGACGTAGGGCACCTGCTCGGCCTCCTGGTCGAGCACGAAGTCGGAGCCGATCGCGTAGACGTCGGAGCGCAGCACCAGCAGGTCGTTGGTGGTCTTGACCGGCACGAACCGGTCGCGGCCGACCTCGATCAGCCGGGCGCCCTCGAAGACCTCGATGGCGGCACCCATCGCGGTCTCGACCTGCACCACCTTCGGCGACGAGGCGTCGCCGGGGTCGACGTTCTTGACGTTCTTGATCAGGGGCAGGCCCAGGATGCCCTCACGCTGGTCGAGAGCGTCCTTCATCGCCTGCAGGTCGAACCACAGGTTGTTGGTGGAGCAGTAGCGGTGCCGGTCGAGGTCGCCGAGGGCGGCCTTGTCCTCGTCGAGGGTCTGCGCGGTCTCACGCAGCACCAGGCGCCCGTCGCTCTTGCGGCGCGCGAAGTGCCCGCCCTTGCGGTCCGAGGCGGTGCGGCGCACGGCCTCGATCGCGAACGGCGCGCCCGAGGAGGCGAACCAGCCGGCGACGCGGGGGTCGGGCACCGCACCCAGGTTGTCGGAGTTGGAGACGAAGACGTAGCGGTAGCCCGCCTCGATCATCTGGTCGAGCAGCCCGGTGCCGCGCAGCGCGGTGTAGAGGTCGCCGTGGCCCGGCGGGCACCACTCGAGGTCGGGGTCCTTGGGCCAGCTGACCGGCGAGAGGTCCTTGGCCAGGAGCTTGGGCTCCTTGTTCTGCAGGAACTCCAGCGGCAGGCCCTCGACGGCGAGGTCCTCGTAGCGCGCGACGGCGGCCATGGTGTCGCCGGAGGTGCGGAAGGAGTTCATGAAGATCAGCGGCAGCGTGGCGCGGTGCTGCTGGCGCAGGTGCAGCACCTGGCGGGCGATGATGTCGAGGAAGGACAGCCCGCGGCGCACGCACAGCAGCGACTTGGCGCGGTCCATGCCCATCGAGGTGCCCAGACCGCCGTTGAGCTTGATGACGACCGTCTTGGCGATCGCCTCGGCGGCGGTCTCGTCTGCCACCTCGACGTCGGCCAGCGACTCCATGTCGACCGGCTCGATGCTCGACTCGGGGATCATCCCGGTCTCGCCGTGCTCGAGCAGGCGGTAGTAGTGCGCGAACGTCTCGATGGCGACCTCGTCGACACCTTCGGCCTTCATCTTCTCGCGGGCAGCGCGCAAGCCAGGGGAACCCATACCACCGATCGTAGGCTCGACCCGTGCGGTGCGAGCAAACCCCCTCCACAGGGCAGGACGATCCAGGGCGGCGCGAGCCGTGAGCGCGGCCAAGACCGCCCTGCGAGACCGGGTGCTCACCGCCCGTCGCCGCCGCCCGCTCCTGGAGCGCCAGGAGGTCGCCCGGGCGGTCGCCGAGCACCTGCTGGCCAGCCCCGAGGTACGCCGCGCGGCCACCGTGGGGGCGTACGTCTCGGTGGGCGGCGAGCCCGGCACCGCCCTCCTCCTCGAGGCGCTGCGCGCCTCGGGCCGCCGGGTGCTGCTGCCGGTGCTGCTGCCCGACGGCGACCTGGACTGGTCGCGCCACGAGGGCGACGGGCACCTGCGCCCGGCCACGCGTGGCCTGCTCGAGCCCGACGGTGAGCGCCTGGGCCCCGACGCGGTGGCGGGCGCCGACGTGCTGCTGGTGCCGGGCCTCGCGGTGGCCGCCGACGGGATGCGGCTCGGCCGGGGCGGCGGCTCCTACGACCGGGCGCTGGCGCGGGTGCCCGTCGACACCTTCACCTGCGTGCTGCTGCACGACGACGAGGTGGGCCTCGACGTGCCCCGCGAGCCGCACGACCGTCCGGTCACGGCGGTGGTCTCCCCCGCCGGCCTGCGGCGGCTTCGCCCGACCGGGCGACCCTGCCCGGGAGGGTGAACCGGGTCCGTCGGAGCCCCGGGTAGTCGTCGGGGTGGTCCCCTCGTCGACCCGAGGACGCGGGGGCCGCGACGAGAGGAGCCCCCATGACCACGACCGCGCCCCCGACCACGGCGCCGCCGTTGACGTGTCGGTTGCTGGACCACCGCCACCGCTTCCGCAGCGAGGGGGCGGTGATGACCTGGGCCTGCGAGCGCGGCTGCGGGGCGGGCGGCTCCAAGGAGTACGCCTCCGCCCGGGCCGCCGCCCACTACGCCGCGGCCTTCGACCGCCCGGCCTCCGGCGACCTGGGCCGCAAGGCGCCCCTGCTGGGGATGTTCCCGCTGCGGGTGTGGCGCTGGCTGCGCCAGCGCCGTGAGGGCGTCGCGGCGACGGGGGTGGCCCGATGAGCAGCACGGCGGAGCTCGGGCGCATCGAGACCAAGGTGCCGGCCCGGATGGACCGGCTTCCGTGGTCGAGGTTCCACTGGCGCGTCGTCTTCGGCCTGGGCCTGGTGTGGATCCTCGACGGGCTCGAGGTGACCATGGTCGGCAACGTGGCCGCCCGGCTCACCGAGGACGGCTCGGGCATCGACATCGGCGCGGGCCAGATCGGCCTCGCTGCGGCCATCTACATCGTGGGCGCCACTCTGGGAGCGCTCTTCTTCGGCCAGCTCACCGACCGGTGGGGCCGCAAGAAGCTCTTCCTGATCACGCTGGCGGTCTACATCGTCGCGACGGTCGCCACGGCGTTCGCGACCACGCCGCTGTTCTTCTACGTCACCCGGTTCTTCACCGGTGCCGGGATCGGTGGTGAGTACGCCGCCATCAACTCGGCCATCGACGAGCTGATCCCGGCTCGCGTGCGCGGGCGCGTCGACCTGACCATCAACGGCTCCTACTGGCTCGGCTCCGCGGCCGGCTCGGCGCTGGCGCTGGTGCTGCTCAACACCTCCATCTTCGCCGCCGACCTCGGGTGGCGCCTGGCCTTCGGGCTGGGGGCGGTGCTCGGGCTGACCATCCTCGTGGTGCGCCGCCACGTCCCCGAGAGCCCTCGCTGGCTGTTCATCCACGGGCAGGAGGACGAGGCCGAGCGCATCGTCGGCGACATCGAGGACGACGTGCGCGAGGAGACCGGGCAGGAGCTCGAGGAGCCCGAGGACACCCTGGTCGTCCGCCAGCGCAAGGCGATCCCGTTCCGCGAGATCGCCAAGGTGGCCTTCACCAGGTACCCGAAGCGGGCGGTGCTGGGCCTGGCGCTCTTCGTGGGCCAGGCGTTCATCTACAACGGCGTCACGTTCAACCTCGGCACCCTGCTCAACGGCTTCTACGACGTCTCCTCGGGAATGGTGCCGCTCTTCGTCATCGTCTGGGCGCTGGCGAACTTCGCCGGACCAGTGACCCTGGGCCGCCTCTTCGACACCGTCGGCCGCAAGCCGATGATCGCCGGCACCTACCTGGGCTCGGCGGTTGTCGCGGTGGTGCTGGGTCTCTACCTCACCGGCACCGAGGGCAACCGCTGGATCTTCCTGGCCATCCTGGCCGCGGCCTTCTTCCTGGCCTCCTCCGGCGCGAGCGCGGCGTACCTGACGGTCAGCGAGATCTTCCCGATGGAGACGCGGGCCCTGGCGATCGCGTTCTTCTACGCCGTCGGCACCGCCGTGGGCGGCATCACCGGCCCGCTGCTCTTCGGGCGCCTCATCGAGTCCGGCGACCGCAGCCTGGTGGCGCTGGCCTTCTACATCGGTGCCGGCGTGATGGCGATCGGCGGGCTCGTCGAGCTCGCCTTCGGCGTCAAGGCCGAGAAGAGCGACCTCGAGAGCCTCGCCGCGCCGCTGACCAGCGACGAGGAGACGGACTCCGGCGAGGAGTCCGCGGACGACGGGTCCGAGGACGACGGGGACCGCGAGGACCCCGGGGCCGTCGAGCGCCGCGAGCGCGACGCGCGCATCCGGGATCGTCGGGCCCGACAGCTGGCGGGTAGCACCGGCAGCCGGCGCTACCGCCCGGGCCCCGGCCGAGGGGTCGGCTCGCCCTGGCTCCCACCCGCCCCCGACGAGCCGTCCGAGCGGGCGCTGGACTCCGAGATCGAACTGATCAGCGCGGCGATGGCCGAGCACGAGGAGATGGCGGTCGCCGATCTCGCCGACGCCGTCAACGCCCACTTCTGGGGTCCGGGCCGCTTCCCCCGCGCGCTGCGGGTGGCCGCCGACGAGGGTCGCGTCGTGCGCGTCTCCCGTGGTCGGGTGCGGGCGCCGGACCGGGTGGCCGCCCGCTGAGGGCCCGCCGTTGGTCGAGCAGCGAGGGCCGAAGGCTCGAGCGACGCCGAGACCCAGCAAGCCCACGGCGTACGGCGAGCACGACGGTCACCGGGTCTCGGCGACGCTCCTCGCTGGCGCTCGTCACTGCTCGACCAACGGCACCCGTTGGTCGAGCAGCGAGGGCCGAAGGCTCGAGCGACGCCGAGACCCAGTGAGCACACGGGGTACGGCGACCACGACGGTCACCGGGTCTCGGCGACGCTCCTCGCTGGCGCTCGTCACTGCTCGACCAACGGCAACCGTTGGTCGAGCAGCGAGGGCCGAAGGCTCGAGCGACGCCGAGACCCCGCAAGCCCATGGCGTACGGCGCGTGGGCACGTCACCGGGTCTCGGCGACGCTCCTCGCTGGCGCTCGTCACTGCTCGACCAACGGTGGCCACCGCTGCAGTGGTCACGAACGAC
>NZ_JBDYKJ010000036.1:0-45567 GCF_040012395.1 Nocardioides sp. 31GB23
GGGGTGGCGGGTGGTCCTCTGCACCCGCCACCCCAGTCAGGGGGCGCCCAGGGGTCAGACGCCGGCCGCGGCGACCGTGCCCTCCTGCCAGCCGGCCTGCGGCTCGAGGGGGATGCGGCGCTTGATGTAGCCGCCGCCGCTGCCGGGGCGCTGGGGGCGGTCGGTGAGGACCCGCAGCCCGAGGTCGTACTCGTCGCCCTCGGCCCAGGGCTCGGTGGCCTCCTTGCCGTTCTCCCGCGAGTAGCCCCAGGCGGTGGTGCCCTTGACCTTGAGCGCCTGGTAGGCGGCGTCCTCGGTCTCGTCGACCTCACCGGTGGTGACGTCGAAGTAGCGGAAGAGGGTGATGCCGGCCGTGAAGTTGTCGCGGCCCATCGAGTTCGCGTTGCTGGACTCGCACAGGGCGGCCTCGGCGAACTTGTCGGAGTCCCCGGCCGACCAGGTGAAGTCGGAGGCGAGGACGTTGCACGAGACGTCGATGCCGGCGTTGAGCTCGGTGACGGTGGGGTTGGCGGGGTCTTCGGGCTCGGTGGTGAGGATGGTGAGCTTGATGTGGCCGTCGGCCAGCGACTTGGGCATGTCGTTACTCCTGTCCCCGGGCGGCCGGGGTCTCGGTGGTGTCCGTCGTCGCGGTCACGACGTCGGTCTCGGGTGTTGCCGAGCTGGTCTCGGCGGCCCGGGTCTTGGGGGTCTTGCGGAACGGCTTCGCGAGCACGGGGTTGGTGAGGTAGTGCTCGGGGACGCGGTGCTTGCGTCCGGTGGCCTTGCTGTAGACGTCGATGAACATGGGGTCCTCCAGGTGAGGGAGAGGGCCCCGAGGGTGGGGCGGCTCAGGTGTGGGCGGTGAGCTGGTACTGCAGCGGCACGAAGAACCGGCGGGGGTTCTGGCCGTCGTCGGGGATGAGGAGCGGGGAGTAGCCGGGCGGGGTGCGCAGGGGCCCGCAGATGACGCCGTTGGTGGTGGCGGGCGCCCACCGGTACAGGAGGGCGTCGATGCGGTCGACGAGGGCGAGGACGTCGTCGGTGTCGCCGCCGGCGGCGGTGATCTGGACGGGCCAGTCGAGGTCGACGACGGTCTCGTCGAGGGAGTCCTCGCCGCCGGGGGCGCCGGCGCCGGGGGAGACGATGAAGTAGGCGGCGGCCCGGGGGTCGGTGGGCGACTTCGCGGGCGGGTCGGCGGGGGCAGCGACAGTGGGGTCGAGGCCGTTGCGGGCGCCGATCTGGCCGTAGTAGCCGGTGGCGTTGGTGACGCCGGTGAGGCGAGCAGCGACCGCTCGGCCGAGGAGGCGCCGGCTGATGGTGGCCGGCATCAGATGATCTTCTCGGCCATCGCGGCGAGAGCGGCGGTGAACCCGGGGGCCTGCCGGTCGAAGGCGGGGCCCATGAACGGCTTCCCGGGCTGGGTACTGGTGCCGTACTCCTGGTAGATGCCGTACTCGACGGTGGGGCCGATCTCGGCGGTGACGCCGGTGGAGCGGCCGTCGCCGGTGAAGGTGGTGGAGATGGAGGCCTCGAGGTCGCCGGTGTCGACGGGGGCGAGGACCTTGGCGTCGGCTTCGATGGCGAGGGCGGTGCGGCGCAGCACCGCGGACCCTTGGGCGCCGAGGCGGGCGCCGTTGCCGGCGACGCGGGCGCCGAGGGCCCGGGCCTGGGAGGTGTCGATGGTGACGCCCATGGGTGTGCCTCCCTGGTCTCAGTCGTTGAGGGTGCAGAAGAGGTAGCGCTCGAAGAGCTCGGTGCCGGTGCCGACGCGGGTGACGCGGAAGACGCGGCCGTCGAGGAGGGGGTCGCCGGTGTCGGTGACGGTGGCGAGGTCGCCCTGGGCCGGGGAAGTGTCCAGGGTGGCGGCGGGGTCGATGTCGGTGGTGATGAGGTAGTCGACGGTGGTCTCGGGGTCGCCGGCGACGACGCGTTCGCGGGCCTGGGTGTCGATGGCCTGGACGCGGCAGGTGCCGGTGAAGTGCACGGGCAGCGGCAGGGAGACCATGGCCTCGGCGTCGTCGGACCAGGCCTGGGTGGTGCCGGGCTTGCGGAGGGCCAGGTCGCCGCGGCGGGTGCCGGCGAGGACGGGGCGGTGGTTGGTGGCCCAGCCGGCAGGGATTACCTCGGTGCCGGGGCGGCCGTAGCCGACGTTGCGCATCAGACCGGCCAACCGGTGCGCTCGGGGCGGCCGGTGTCGGGCTCGAGGTCGATGACGTCGAAGAAGAACCCGTCGCCGTCGTCATCAGCCTGATCAGCCTGCGCGCGGAGCCGGTCGGCGTGAGCCCGCATCGCGTCGGCGAGCTTGGCGCCGTCGGTGCTGACGTCCTGGGAGCGCAGGACCCGGGACGCGAGAGCGTGGTTGGTGGCGTTCGTGTCGATCGCCTGCGCCGCCGCGCGCTTCACCCCGCCTTCCATGTCGAGGAACGCCTGCAGTTCGGTGTCGGTGAACACCCACGGGGTCGCGATGTCGGAGAGCAGCAGCCGTACCTTGCCGATGTCAGTCGTGACGTCGTACGCCTGGGTCTCGCTCACGGCAGCTCCCTCGTTCAGGTGGTGACCGGTGGGCGGGCTGGGGTCGCCGGCCCGCCCACCGGGTGGGGTGTCAGGACGCGGGGGGCGTCCCGTACTTCGTGCGGATCTCGTCGCGGCCCAGGGGCTCGCCCTTGTCGTCGACGAGGTCCTGCTCGGTGGCGCCCTTCACCGTGGTGGCGTACTTCGCCCACGCCTCGCGGGAGGCGTTGCCGGCCGGCTCGGTGCCCGGGTCGGCGGGGGGAGTGGGCGTGCTCGAGGTGCCGCTGGTCGAGCTGCTCGAGGAGCGGCCCGCCTTCTTCTTCGCGCCGGGGGCGAGCTGGTCGGCACCCCAGTGCTTCGGGACCTGGTAGCCCAGGTCGTTGCCGTCCGCGTCGACGACGTCGACGAAGTCCTTGCTGGCCAGCAGGTGCCGGCCGTTCTTGGTCTCAGCCATGTCCTCGCCCTCCTCAGGCGCCGCTGTTGTCGGAGCCGTAGGTCAGGGTCGGGTCGCCGTGGGCGACGCCCATGATGTGGCGGCCGCGGTACCAGATGGTGTCGTCGTCGAACGACCCCTGGTTGACCACGATGTCGCCGCCACCGATGGCGCGGCCCTGGTCGGCCTTGTACCGGAAGTCGGGGCGCTCGAAGCCCCGGACCCGGCCGAACCAGAACGGCGAGCGGCGCGCGGTGCCCGGCTTGGGCATCACGATCCAGGACTCGCCGAGCTGCTTCTCGTTGACGACCAGGTCGACCTTCCCGCGCAGCGGGTTGGGCTCGAAGGTGAACCCGCCGTTGCCGTCGGAGACCTGCACCCGGTCGACGTTGAGCAGCCGCTCGGCCTGCGCCTCCAGGGCGTAGCCCACGACCAGCTGCAGCCGCCCGGCCGGGATGATCGTCCCGGTCTTCGGGTCGCGCTTGGTGCGCAAGCTGGTCAGGACCGCCTCGAGGTTGGTCGCGTTCAGCTCGAGCGTGCCGATGTTGCCGTTGCCGACGTTGAAGAACGCCGTGTTCAGGGCACCGGTCTCGAGGTTGATGAGCAGCCGCAGGCCGCGGTCGTCCTCGGTGTCGATGGCCATCTGCGGCATCTGGTTCGGCACGAGCATCAGCTGCTCGAGGTCGTCGTTGACCTGGGCCTCGAAGGAGAAGCCCCACAGCAGACCGGTCTTCTTGCCCCGGATCGGGTACTCCTCCAGCTCCGGGCCCTGGGCCATCGGGTAGCCGGTGCGCTCGGGCACGTCCTTGAAGACCTGCGAGCCGAGCTCGAGCTGGCTCATGTACTTCGGCTTGAAGTTCGCGAGCGTGGTGGGGGTGAGGAACTTCGGCCACTGCGTGGGCAGCGCGTCGTAGTTCTGCAGCATCTCCCGCTCGATGACGGCGCCGGAGGCGAACTGGGCGAGGTCGCTGGTGGTCAGCGCCTCGTTCAGCTCGAACATGGCGCGCTTGGAGCCCTCGCGGGCGTGGGTCATCAGGCGGGCCATGCCGAGGGCGGCCTCCATGAGGCCGGGCCGTGCGGCGAGCCGGCGGCGGTAGGCCTCCGGCGAGGTGCCCGAGGTCTCCGCGGAGATGCTCTCCGCGATCTCGAGAAGCGTGTTGGTCATGATCGGTCTCCTCAGATCCGGACGAGCTTGACGTTGACGGTGCCGGCGCCGGCGGCCTTGGTCGCCCCGCTGGCCACGCCCTTGTCGATGACGGGGGTGGTGTGGCCGAACAGCGTGTTGCTGGTGGCCGTGGTGGTGAGGCTGTTGTCGGCGGCGACGATGTAGACCGCGGTGCCGACGGTGGTGATCTCCTCGGGGACCTCGAGGGCGTAGACGCCGTCGGGGGCCACGGAGGCGTAGCCGGCCGGGTTGCCGACGCCGCCGTACTGCTTGCCGTCGACGACCTCGGTGCGGTCGGTGTCGCAGACGCCGATGTGGCCGCCGACCTTGACGGGGTCGCCGGAGCGGGTGCCGGCCGGGACCGGCAGGGACAGAGCGGGGGACTCCCCGCGGAACACGAGGTTCTTCGACATGATCAGGCTCCCTTCGACTCGGACAGCCCGAGCTCGTTGTCGATGTCGCCCCAGCTGATCGCGCCGGAGCCGGACTCGGTGACGGTGGTGCCGCCGTGGCCGGTGATGCGCCCGGAGCCGGACGCGGCCTTCTTCTCGGCGGCGTCGGTGTCGACGAGGGTGGTGAACGCCGCCTCGTCGAGGTCGCCGCTCTCGGTGAGCGTGATGTCGGCCAGCAGGCCCTTGACCTCACGCGGGGTGAAGACGACGCCGGCGTCCTTGGCGCGCGCCTCGACGATCTCGGTGGCGCGGTCGGTGCGCGTGCGCTGCGCGGCCGCCTCCTCGAGCTCGGCGATGCGTGCGTCCTTGGTGGCGCTCTCGGTGATGAGAGCGTCCACCCGACCGGCCGTCTCGGTGAGCCGGGTGTGCTCCGACTCCTCGATCTGGATCTTGCCCATGGTGACCTCCAGGTCAGCCTCGGTGGTGGGGGTGGTGCTGCCCGGTCGGGTGACCGTGACGTACTTGGTGACCGGGCGCACGTGGGCGCGCTCGCCGGTCAGGGACACCGACAGGTCGTCGTCGGCGACGGTGTAGGCCTGCTGCCAGGTCTTCGACGGCTCGTCCTCGGCAGAGGCCTCGAACCAGACGGTCGTCTCGTCGAAGTCGCGGACCCACGCCCAGCGGCGCTCGCTGCCGTACTGGGTGCGGATCGCGTCGGAGAGCTGCTCGCGGCGCTCGTCGACGGTGGCCTCCTCGACGCCGTGCGCGAGGGCCCGGTCCACGACCACCGACGGCGGCGCGGACTCCAAGACCTGGAGCACCTTCCCGCCGCGGCCGGCGCGGGACACGAAGTCGACCGAGGTGATCGCGGCGACAGACTCGATGAGCTGCCCGGTTCGGCCCTCGGCCTCGCCCTCGATGACGTCGGAGGCGGACCCGCGGATCGAGAGCCCGATGTGGGGGGCGAGGTTCTCGTCGGCGAGGAAGTCGCGGTACGGGGCGGTGACGGTGGCCTCGGCGATGACGGCCTGGGCTGTGTCGTCCCAGTGGCCGGCCTCGGTGATGACGGCGGCGAGGTCGCGGATGGACCGGTTGCCGTGCACGTCGAGGCCGGAACCGTCCTGGTGGGGGTGGTCGAGGTACATCTGGGTGCCGACGGCGACCAGGTCGGCCGCGGCCTCGCAGACGTCCTTGGAGTAGTAGCCGGAGCTGCCCCACCCGGGAGTCAGGACCTGGATGGTCATGCGCCCGGACTTGCGGTCCGAGGCGGTGGCGGCCTCGTTGAGCTTGACGCTCTCGGCGAGCTGCTTGGGCATGGAGACCTCCCGGTCATCGGTGAGTGCGGGGTACGGTGCCGGGCGTGGGCATGGACGACGACACGGACTGCGTCGAGCACGTGTGGGTGCTGGGTGAGGTACGCCCGACCCTGCGCGGGATGGAGCGGGGCGAGGAGTGCGCCCGCTGCGGGGCGGTGTGGTTCCGGCCGGCTCAGGCGGCGGTGCGGGACACGCGGCCACCGCTCTGACGGCGACCAGGGGCGGGCGCGACCCCGTAGGAGTCGCGCCACCCGGGGGTGCTGCGGCGCTTGGACCACGAGCTGATCGGGTAGTCCCCGCGGACCCAAGCCTCGTACCGGGTAGGACCGAGGATGGCGAGCTGCTCCTCGGAGGGCAGCGTCTCGAACCGCGTCGCTGCGTCGGGGACCAGCGACGGGGGCTCTTCGATGTCGAAGCCGAGGTCGGACCAGGGCTTGACGACGGGGACCCGGGCGCAGCGGCCCTGCTGGTGATCCAGCGGACCGGGGGCGGTGAGGTCGTGGATGGTGCCGTGCTGCGCCCAGCAGGAGGGGCAGGTGCGGGTGTCGAGCGCTGAGACCCACTGCCACCCGGCGAGCACATCCGTGTGCTGGGCCTGGGCGAGCTGGGTAGCGGTACGGTGCGCGTCGAGGGTCTCGGTGCGGGCGATGTTCAGCGCCCGGGTCAGGCCACCGTTGAACCGGCCCTCGGCGCGGGCCACGATGCGGGCGGCGGTAGCGCGTGGGTTCGCGCCGGCCGCGACGCCTCGGATCAGCTCGCGGCGCAGGATCTGGTACTGCTCGGCCGGCATGGGGCGCAGCGTGGAGGTGATCTGCTCGGTGGTGCGGCGCACGATCGCGGCGACCTGGTCGGCGTCGACGCGGGTCCAAGAGTCGGCAGGAACGAGCAGGGAACCAGGAGGGAGCTGGGAGTCGACGACGGATGCTTGGGCGCCGCCGGCGGCGTCGATTACGTCCTGCAGGTCGTCGATGATCCGTACCCCGGCGGCGCCAGCAAGGGTCTGCAGCTGGTCGCGGATCGCCCCAAGCGCGTTGCGCAGGCGCAGCGACCGCAGTAGCTGGGTGCGGGTGACGCGTTCGCCTGCCACCATTTGCTCGAGGAGAGCGGCGGTGAGGTCGGGGGCGACTTCGTCCCAGGCGTCGACCCAGGCGGCGACGAGGTCGCGGGTCTGGGTGTCGGTGATGCGTGCGAGGTCGGCGTTGATCTGACGCTGCAGGCGCAACGTGCGCCGGGTGGCGGCCATCAGGCGCCGGCCTCGACGTTGCTGCCGCCGCAGTCGGTGCACCCGACCGCGGAGCACAGCCGCAGCGTGTTCCCGGACCGGCGGGTGAACCACACCCGGGCGCCGCCGGAGGTCGCGCAGTCGGTGCACCACAGCCCCAGGTCGGTGGCCACGTGTTCGACGTGGACGACGATGATCCCGCGGTGGGCCATCACAGGCCCGCCGGGTCCTCGCCGCGGCGGAACCGGTCGGCCGCGGCCTGGCCGGCGCTCATCAGCGGGTCGATCCAGTTCCCGTCCTCGTCGGTCATCTCCTCGAGGACCTCGTCGACGTCCTTGACGTCGAGGGCGGTCATGAGGAGGCGGGCGGTCTCGACCGGCGGCATCTTCCCGGTGCCGTCGGCGGCCACGATCGCCTCGACCAGCTTGACCGTGTCCAGCTCGGTCAGGTCGGGCCAGTCGATCGCCACGCTGCGCTCGACGTCGCCGGTCAGGGTGACTGTCTCCCGGCCAGTGCGAGCGTCGCGGATGACCGTGCCCTTGAGCGGGCCGCGGGGTGCGCGGATGGCCTGGTCGATGACGTACCCGAGGATGGTCTGCAGCACCGAGCCCCACAGCCGGCGGCGGCCGTTCATCTCCAGCACCACCGGCTTGTCCATGGTCTCCGCGACCGCGCGGGCACCGGTGACACCGGGGTCGGCGAGCAGGTCGACCACGGAGACCCCCAGGGCGGCGGCGACCATGGAGGCCAGCGGCCGCCCGGAGTCGGAGTCCACGGTGGCGCCCGACTTCGGGATCGCCTCCAGGCCCACACCGGGGCCGCCGGCCGCGACCTGCCCGACGGGACCGCTCGTCGGGTCGGCGGGGTTCATGTCGCCGGGTCGCGGCATCGCAGACATCAGCTTCGACGCCGCGGCGCGAACCTTCGAGGACTTGTCACCCGAGAGGCGCCACGCGAACTTCGACAGCGCCTTGACCAGGCGAGCCCAGTCGGTCAGGAACCCCTCATAGGCGCGGGCCCACGGCAGGGCGGCGTACACGTCGGGGATGCCCCACTTGCCGCCCTCGGGCCTGTTGACCGTGACGTGGAGCATCGGCTGGTCCCACAGCACGGGCAGCCCGTCGATGCTCTTGGGCCGCGACGCCGGCCAGTACCCGAGCGCGGGGTGCAGGACCCGGCGGGTCTCGGTGCGCCGACGGGTGCCGCCGCCGTAGCCGGCCTCGATGACGGTCGCGGTGTAGGTGCGGAAGAAGAACCAGGTCTCGTCGCGGTCCTCGGGGTTGGCGAGCTTGTCGCCGATCTCCTCGAACGGGGTGACCCGCAGCTGCACCCGCCCGGTCAGCGGGTCGGGGAAGAACGTGAAGATGATGTTGCCCTGCTTGCCGAGGCGCCGCTCGAGGTTCTCCTGCGCCTCGGGAGAGGTGAGGGCGACCTGGTTGGACGGGTCGTCCCAGAACGCCTGGACCACGGCGTTGACGTCCTGGGCGGCACCAGCGCCGGCACGAGCGGCGACGGTGAGGCCCTGGCCCCACACGTAGCCGAGGCGCAGCTGCAGGCCGCGCTTGATCATGGGAGAGGCGATGGCCATGACCGAGCAGTTGCGGATGACGTTGGTCAGGCCCTCGCGGGAGAACTCGCGGTCGAGGTCCATCTGGGCGGTGCGCCAGCCGCGGTCCTCGGCGGCGAGCTCGAGCTCGGAGAGGGCTTCCTCGAGGATCTCGTTGTCCTGCTCGGAGGCGGCGAGCTGCTCCTCGATGGACAGCGCGGGGGCCGAGGTGGTGGTCTCGGTGGTCTCGGTGGTCTCGGTGATCTCAAGGGTCATCGTCGGTCACCGCCCTCGTGTCGTGTCGCCGGTCATGGTCAGTACGGGGTGATCTGGAACGCGGCGAGCTCGTCGTCGAGGTCGTCCTCGGTGTAGAGCTCCCCGGACAGCGCCGGCTGCAGCATCAGGCGGTTGATGGCCTGGGACGCGCCGTCCGCCTGGTCGTCGTGCGCGGCGGTGGGGAAGCCGGCGATCTCGTCGACGAAGCCGCCGACCCAGGCTGCACCCTCGATGTGCTCGGGGTCGGGCAGGTACACGTTGGCGGCCTCGACGAACGGGGCGACGGCGCTGAGCCGGGCCGTCTTGGATCCGTAGGGCTCCTCGGGGATGACGCCGATGCCGACCGGGCTGTTCTCGAGCGAAGACATCACCGCCGGGCCGTTGGCCTTGTCCTCGATGAGCTTGGCCTGTGCCTGCGGCCAGCGGTACGACAGGGCCACGAACTGGCGCCGGGTCTCGGTGAAGGACCACCGTCCGCGGACCTGGTCGAGCAGGTAGACCCGCGGACCGCGGCGCATCCAGACCTGGCCCACGACGTAGTCGGAGCTGTCGGTGTCCTTGAACGTCATGTCCCAGGACTGCAGCATCTGGTCGTACTCCGAGGGCACCCAGCGCGAGCCGTCGGGCTGCTCGAGCCACAACGGGGTGTCGTAGTACTTCCACCAGGTGCGCTTGATGATCCCGCCCTCGGCCGGGGAGGGCCGGCCCTGGTACATCGCGTTCCACGACCGCGACCCGACCTCGCGGGCTTTCTTGACCCAGTCGGTCACGGTGCGCTTCCGGGCGGACTCCATGTACTCGCCGGGGGCGCGGCCGAGCACGTCGCTCTCGCCCTTCTCGGGGTCGTGGTCGGCCTGGGCGGGGATGTTGAGCACCGACCACTCGCCGGCGTATTCGGTCTGCAGCCAGCCGGACAGGTCGTCCTGGCGCCACCGGGTCTGCACGATGACGGCCGGGGCGCCCGGGGCCAGCCGGGTTAGGGCCACCGAGCGCCAGAAGTTCTGGACCGTCTCGCGCCAGGCCTTGGAGTCGGCCTGCTTGTCGTCCTTGTACGGGTCGTCGATGATCAAGACGTCGACGGGCCGGCCGGTCAGCGAGCCCTCGATGCCGACGCAGACCACGCCGCCGGTGTAGCCCAGCAGCTTGAACTCGTGCTTGGCCGCGGTCGAGGACGAGAGCGTGAGGCCCAGCTGCGGGTTGGCCTTGAGCTTGTCGCGGATCTGCTCGCCGAAGGTGCGCGCCAGGTCGAAGCCGTTGGAGACGATGGCGATGCGCAGGTTCGGGTTGCGGTGCAGCAGCCAGAGCGGGAACCAGATCGAGATCCGCTGGGACTTGCCCTCCTGCGGCGGCATGGACAGCATCTGCCGCTCGGTCTCACCGGAGGCGACGCGGGCCAGGGCGTCGTCGATGAGCCGCAGCGCGGGGGTCTGCACGTTGGTGCGGTCCAGTGCGGCGGCCATCTCGCCCGGGGTAGCCCAGGGCTGCTCGCGCCGCTCGGGGGCGAGGCGGGTCTCGACGAAGCGCAGCACGCGGGTCAGGTCGTAGCTGCTGGAGGCGGGCCGCTGGGGTGCGATGGTCACGGGCTCGCACCTCCCGCCGGGCTGGCGCTACTCGATCGGCGGCAGGTTGAAGCGCTGGCGCATCCGGTTGACGACCGCCAGCACAGCCGAGGTAGGCCGGTAGTACTCGCGGCCGTGGTCGCGGTACTCGACCAGCTGCGCGTGAATCGCGGCCTCGTCGTCGAAGTCGCCCGGCATGAAGCCGAGCACCTCGGCGTCCGGGTCGATGCACCGGCGGCGCTTGTCGAGGTGCTCCGAGCAGCCGATCTTGATCGTGCCGTCCGGCAGCTGCACGGCGTACACCGTCGGCTCGCCCATGGTCAGCGCCCGGATGGCCGACGCACGGTCGACGGCCCGGATGCGGGGCAGGCTGCCGATGGCGCCTGTGGCTGTGGTCGCGTAGGCGCTACGCCCCGCGTGTCGTAGTCTCGTCACGTCGTTCCCCTCCAGCGGGAATGGCAAGACCCCCGTCGAAGGTGCAACTTCGCGGGGGTCATCTTTTGGGCAGGGGCAGTGCCCTGAGCGCTCACCATACACGCGAGCGTGGGCCGAGGCGACACGCACCGCGCGAGCCGCCCGGCAGTGGCGCCGTTCAGCCGGCGTCGGCGGTGTCGTCGGCCGCGTCGCGGTCGCGCTGGGCGAGCACGTCGGCGACGTCGTAGAGCTGGCGGCGGCTGCCGTCGAAGCCGTGGCGGCGCACGACGGCGTCATGCTGGGCGCCGTGCCGGTCGCGCCAGCCGGAGGCCCACCGGCGCACGGTGGACTCGGGCACCCGGTACTGCTGGCTGATCTGGCTGGCGGTCAGCGCGGGGGCGAAGGCGACGTAGGTGCCGGTGACCTTGGCGCGGTAGTCCTTCTCGGTCCACCAGGCCGCGCACTTCGGGCAGGTCCAGCGGTCGTCACCCTCGTCGGTGCCGTAGGACTTCTCGAGGTCGGCCCGTCCGCACACCGGGCAGGGTGCGCCGGTCTCGGTGAAGGGCGCGATCTCGAGGACCTGGTCGAGGTGGGCGGCGCAGCGGCGGATCTCGGCGGCCATGTCCTCGAAGGCGAAGTCCTCGTCGTGGGCCAGCGCGGTCAGCTGCGTGTCGAGGTAGGCCGCGATGTCGTCGAGGGTCAGGCGGCGCTCGTCGTGGTCGCCGTCCTCGGGCACGAGGTGGCCGTAGTGGTCGCGGACGTTGAAGTCCCAGATGCCGAGCACCCACAGCGGGTGAAGCTCGTCGCGGCAGTCGAGGGTCCAGGCGATGAGGTCGGGGCACAGTCCGCGGATGCGCATGCAGGAGGCGTGCGCGCACAGCGGCTTGGCGCACAGGGGGCCGGCGGCCTCGGGCAAGGTGGCGGGGCAGCGCTGGCCGCGCACGGTGCGGCAGCGGCACAGGCGCCCGGCCTTGAGCGAGGCGTAGACGTGGCCCCAGGCCTCGACGTTGGCGGTCGGTCCGGCGTGCAGGGCGGCGAGGCTGTTGGTGCCGCGCTCGAGGGCGGCGGTGGTCATCAGCGCGGTGACGCTGCGCACGCGCTTGATGGTCGAGCGGGTCGCGGCCAGGCAGGCGCCGCAGGTCTGGTCGTAGCCGCGGCCGTCGACGGTGACGTGCTCGCGGGCACAGACCCGGCAGTGCCGCTCGGGGCAGGGCTGGCAGCCCGGGCAGCCCGAGGCGTTGCAGTCGCGCAGGTGGCTGCGCAGCATCCGTGGTCGGTCGTCGCCGGCCCAGCGGCACTGGTACTCGTCGTTGATCACGCCTGGTCGCCCTCCCAGAGCTGCGGCATCCGGTAGACCGCCCGGACCGTGACCGGGTTGCCGTCGGCATCACAGTCGACGACGAACTCGTCGACTGCGCGGAGCTGCAGCCAGCGCTCGCAGACCGCCTCCTCCGGCGGGTCCCAATGGACCATGACCTGGCCGAGCGGCGCGATGGTGGCCGTGGCCTCGGGGCGGGGCTCGCACATGGCCCGATCGCGCGGTGGCGACGCGGGGGCGAGCCTGCCCATGAGGACGCGGCTGACCTCGTCGGCCCGGGCGGCGTAGGCATCGCACACCAGGCGGTCAAGGTGGTCGAAGGTGGGCTGACGTGCACGATCGCGCCAGGTGTTGACCAGCGCAGCGACCTGGTCGAGCACCACCTCTGCCCGCTCCAGATCCGTGACGATGGCGTAGTCCTCGGCGCTCATCGCTGCTGCTCCTCGATCGACTTGATGGTCGCCTTGCAGCCGTTCTTCACAGCGGCCATGACGAGGCTGTGCGGCAGTCCCTCCTCGGCCTCGATGTCGACGGCGACGGTCGGGTGGAAGGTGTCGAGGTCGATGTCGATGGTCTGGGTGACGGTGATCGTGGCCTTCATCGCTGGGTCTCCTCGGTGTCGGGTGTCGCTGGTGGATCGGGGGTCTCGGGCGGGGCGCCGATAGCCGAGCCGAGGTGCTCGAGGTAGACCTCGATCGCCCGGGACCGGTCGGCGGGCAGCAGCTCGAGCACGCCGAGGCTGGCCATGAACGCGGCCACCATCAGGTCGGCGATCTGCTGGTCGACGCGCACGGCCTTCTCGTCGATGCCCAGCTGGGCCATGTCCTTGGCCACCGCGCGCAGGTGGCCGAGCAGCTTCTCGAGCAGCACCACCTCGGCGCGCAGCTGCGTCAGGTGCTCGCCGCCGCCGACGCCGCGCAGCTCGTTGACCTTGGTGCCGACCTGGTCGGCCATGTGCTCGAGCGACCCGGCGATGCGCGCCAGGAGCTCGACGGGGTCTTTGACCGGGGTGGCGTTGGCCAGGCCCACCCACAGCTTGTCGATCGCCGCCTGGGCCTTGGCCTCGACCTGGCGTTGCTCGGCCTTCTCGACCGCGCCTCGGCTCTTGCCGCCGTGCATCTTGCAGACCGCCTGGCCGCGCATGGCCGGCTGGCCGCAGGGCTCGCCGTCTCGGCGGTGCGCCGAGCACCGGGCATGGGGTTTCCCGCAGCGCTCGCAGGGCATGGGCTCGGACTCGCTCATGCGGCATCACTCCAGGCGTAGGAAGGTTCGCTGGCCTCGGCCACGATGCGCACCCCGTGCAGCTCGGCGCCCATCACCTCGACCAGCGCGGCGGTGGCCTGCTCGGCCTCGTCCTCGGGAACCGTGACCACCACCTCGTCGTGCACGGGTAGCAGCGTGGCGTTGCTCCACCGGGTCTTCGACCAGCCGATCAGGGCGTCGACCAGCAGCTCGCGGGCGGTGCCCTGGATGCAGTAGTTGGGCGCCTTGTGCGGGAACTCCGGCGGCAGGTGCACGGTGCGCCCGGAGTACGTCGGGAACTTCGTCAGCCCGTGCTTGACGTTCTCGCGCACCATCCGCGACCACTCGCTCAGGCCGGGGGTCAGGGCGTCAAGGGCGTCGACCACCTGCTGGGCCACCGGCTCGGAGACGGCCATCTGCGCGGCCAGGGTCGGCACGCCGCCGCCGTAGATCCGGCCGAAGACGCCGCGCTTGGCGGTGTACCGGTCGGCCTTGGTGGCGTTGGGGCCCCAGGCCTGGCGCGCGACCATCCAGTGGAAGTCGACGCCGTCGCCCAGCATCGCCATGAGCCCGGTGTCCTGGGACAGCGCGGCGGCCACGCGCAGCTCGACGTTGGCGAAGTCAGCCGAGATCAGCAGGTGGCCGGGGTCGGCGGTGATGCAGGAGCGGAAGCCACCCTCGCGCGGCACCTGCTGCAGGTTGGGCCGCACGCAGGACATGCGCCCGGTGTCGGCGCCGAGGGTGTAGACGGTCGGGCGGGCTCGGCCGTCGCCGTTGTGCACCAGCTGGTGGTAGGGCTCGAGGAAGGTCCCGATGGCGGTGTCGTGGTGGCGGTAGTCGAGCACCGCGCGAGCCAGGTCGCCCACGGTGCCCTCGGCCGAGCGCAGCGGCTCGAGCACGGTCTTGGCCACCGAGGGCTTGCCGGTCGCGGTGCGCGGCAGCGGGGCGCCGAGGTCGGCGAGGGCCTGGCCGACCTGCGGGTTGCTGCCGGGGTTCTCGATGGCGCCGGCGGAGATCTCCCGGACCCTCTCCGCGCAGGCGCTGCGCGCCGCGGTGTGCTCGCCCAGCAGCCGCTGCACGTGCTCGCCGTCGATGCGCAGGCCGCGGTGGGCCACGCGCGCGGTCATCCGCTGCACGGTGCGCTCGCGCTCGAGCAGGGCGGGCTCGGGCTGGGGCAGGCGGGCGGCGATGGCGGCGTCGTCGAGCACGTCGCTGGCGGCGTAGCGCACCATCGTCGAGCAGGTGGGGTCGACCTGCGCCCACCCGGAGCGCTCGATCGGCGTGGTCGCCTCGGTGTCGGTGAGCCACTTGCCGGCCTTGAACAGCACCTTGCGGGCGTCCTCGGCCTCGGCGGAGAGCCCGTAGGTGCCGAGCATGGCCGCCGAGATCTCCTTGAGCCCGGGGTCGGAGCCGGTGGAGGCGGGGTCGGCGAGCTTGGCCAGCACCACGGTGTCGTGCATCCGCTCCCAGGCACCGTCGAGCCCGTCGGGGCCGAGCAGGTCGGCGTCGGCCAGGGGCACCAGGTCGGCGGTGGCGGAGTGGGCGTGCAGGATCGGCGCGGCGGCCATGTGGCGTCGTACGACTGCGGCCTGCTCGGGGTCGCTGGGGTCGAGCACCACGGCGAAGCTCTCGCCGCCGAGCTGCACGGTGCGCAGGGTGAAGTGCTCGTGGCCCAGCGGATACCCGGTGTGCTCGACGTCGACGGTGAGCTCGCCGTGCTCGCCGGTGGTGATGGTGGCCAGCAGCGCGTCGGCGTCGCTGGTGCTGGCGTGGCGCAGGGTGCCGTCGCGCAGCAGCACGGCCGGCAGGGTCACCTGCTCGCCGGCCGCCTCGGCGATCGCGGCCTGCCGCTTCTCCTCGCGCAGCGCGGCCGCCTTGGCCGTCGCCTCGGCCGAGCGCGGCTTGGTCTTCCGCTTCGGCTCGGGAAGCGGGTCCTGCAGCCCCCCGGAGTAGCGCCCGGCTTCAAGCTCGGCAGCGTGGGCCTCTCGCCAGTTGGGGTCGGGTACGTATCCGTCGCGGTTCGGTCGATCGTCGATGTTGTCGAGCCCCGTGGCACGCGCCGGGTCGTACGCCGGCGGTTCCGCTGACGGACTGACTGCCGGGTTCGCGGGCATGTCCAGATCGCTGTTCACGTGTGCATGTGTGTGTGCATGTGTGTGTAGTCCCTCTGACAACCCGGCAAACCCGGCAGTATCGACGGAGTCACTGGGGTTGACCTGCGGCGATGCGTTGCCGGGTTGGGGGTTTGAACCCGGCAGAAACCCGGCAGTCGATCCGTCCAACCCGGCAGTCGGAGCGGCCGTTTCGGGCCCGGCCGGCGTGCTCGGCTGGATCTGGCCCTCGGACTGCCGGGTTGCGCCCTCCAAACCCGGCAGTGGCTCCATACCCGGCAGGAAGCCCCCCATCCGGACACGCAGGCGGCGCACCTTGTGCCGGCCGGTGGAGGCACTGGGGTAGCCCAGGCGGGTCAGGCTGCGGCCCCACTTCGTCTCGCTGGGGATGGCGTCGCGGCGCAGGTTGTTGCGCAGGCAGGAGGCCGTGAACGCCTGGTAGAGCTCGCGGCTCGGGGTGCCCTGCTCGAAGGGCTCGGTCTCCTCGGCCACCCACACGGTCACCGGGTCCTGCTCGGCGCCGAAGTTCTCGGCCAGGTACCGGATGTGCTCGGGAGCAGCCGCCGTGTGCCCGGTCGTGGGGTCGTCCAGCCAGCCTGCGACCTCGGCCATGAGCTTGGCCAGCACGCCGGGGGCCTCGGCCTTCCACGCCGGCCCGGAGAAGTGCCCGATGGCCGCTCTGGTCAGCCGCACCGCCTCGGGGTCGCCGGCGCAGGGGATGAGCCGGGTGCGCGAGCGCACGGCCGGGTCGGTGAGGACCGGCTCGTCGTTCGAGGTCAGCACGAAGGTGTGGCTGGGCACGAACGTGATCGGGTCCTGGTTCATCTGCCGCCCGGTCAGCTCGCCGCCACCGGTCAGCTGCTTGAGACGCTCCTGGCCGGCCTTCGCCTCGCTGGGGGCCTCGTCGATGAAGGAGAGCCGCCGGCCCTTGAGGTCGAAGACGATTGTGTCGTGCTCGTTGGTGTTCGCGCTGAGCAGCTTGGGGTTGGCGGCGTGGGCGTAGGAGCCGAGGACGCTCATCATCAGCGCCAGCACCTGCGTCTTGCCGCGCCCGGTCTCGCCGAGCAGGATCGGCAGCGCGCGGTCGGCGTAGCCGGAGACCGAGATCGACAGCACCCGCATGGCCCAGGCCCGTACGTCGGGCTCGGGCCACACCGCCTCGAGGAAGGCGTCCCACAGCGGCGTCGGCACGGCCTGGGGCACGACGGCCGCGGTGCGCAGGTGCGGGGTGGCCGGGTCGATCTGCGCGGGGGTCGGCTCCTCGCCGCTGGCGCGCAGGTCCCAGGCGATGCCGCCGGCCCACAGGATCTCGGGCTCCGCGTCGAGCTTGGACAGCGCGATGGCCGCGGGGTGCATGCCGCCGGCGACGAGCGAGGCCATCTTGCCGGCCACCGCGCGGGCGCCGGCGTTCGACATCAGCCGGGAGCGGCGCTGGTGGCGGGCGAGCTGCTCGCTGCCTTTCTCCGCGGTGGGGTCGCCGACCGGCATCAGCGGCGCGACCTGGGCCACGGCCCACGAGGACAGGTCGCCGAACAACTCCCAGCGGTCCGGCGCGCGCAGCAGCCAGCCCTTGGAATCGTAGGCGTGGCGCAGCGCGGGGTAGGTCCGCTCGAGCACCTTCTCGGCCAGCGACTGGTCGGTGCCGGCGTTGGGGTCGAACGCGGCCACGCCGATGACCTCGCGAGTGGACAGCCACCGCGGCGGCTCGGCCAGCGCCAGGTCGGGGTCCGGCTCGCTGCCGGGAGGGGAGTCGGGTGGGGCTGCGAAGCCGGCCACGAGCAGGCAGGGGTCCCGGGGGACCTGCTGCAGCCCAACGACCGAGACCGCCTTGCGCGCCGAGGAGAGCAGCATCCGCTCGAACTCTTCGAGCCGGTCCTCCCCGGCGGTGATCTGTGACCAGATCTCGCGCAGCTCGTTGAGGGCCCAGGCGACGCCGGTGTGACCCTGGGCTGCGATCTGGACCAGGTGGTGGATCCGCGCGGTCATGACGTCGTGGCGCGAGCCGGACTCGGCGCCCTGCAGGTCGGCGGACGCGGTCATCCGGGCCGAGGTGATGTCTGCGCACTCGGGCTGCCAGTCCTCGAGCAGCTGGTCGAGCAGCTGGCGCCCGTCGGCGTGCGCGGCCGAGGGCGGCCCGGCGGCGCTGGCGCCCTCGGCCAGGCCGGTGACCCACGCGGCCGGGAGCTCGGGCAGCTCGACCGGCTTGGGCGGTGCCGGGCTGGGCCGGCCCTGGGGGTCGTACCAGCAGTAGACGCCGGCGTCCTTGTGCCGGCTCGGCCACACCACGGCGTAGCGGTGGTGGTGCTGGATGATCTCGACGTCGGAGGTCTCGGGGGTGGCCAGCACGGTGGCGTAGCGCTGCGCGGGCACCCGGTAGAACCGGATGGCCGAGACGCCCGGGCCCTCGGCCGAGCCGCGAGCCGTCGAGGTCCAGGTCGGCGGCAGCGGGCCCCACTGCTGCTCGTGCACGGCAAGGGTCTCGGCGCCGCGCTTGTGCACGGTCTTGACGGTGCCGTCGGGCAGGGTGCTGGTCTTGGCGTACTGGTCGACGTCGATGCCGATGACGGCCCAGCCGGAGCCCGGCGCGTCGGTGAACATTGGCATCCGCAGCGCGACGGCGTAGTGCGGGTACTCGGTGGCGAAGCGCACCAGCTGCAGCGGGTCGGTGTCGCGCCCCTCGGCGCCGGTGTAGCCGCTCGGTGGTGGGGACTTCGTGGCGGGCGGCACCGGGATGATGCCCGGCCAGCCGGCCTGGGCGTAGTCGGCCACGGCGTGCTTGTAGGGCTGGTCTGATCCCTGCGCTGGGTCGAAGCCCGGCTGCGATGGTGGGGGTGCGTCGGTCATGCGCTGCGGCTGCTCCCTGCTGATCGGTCCGGCTGGGTGGTGGCGGGGGGGAGAACCCCGGCGCAGTCGGTGCACTGGTGCTGATGACCAGCCTCACCGCACGCACGGACGTTCTGGCCCGGTTCGTCATGAGGGCGTGAACTCGGCTCGAGGTAGCGCTCGGGCTTGGTGACCCCTGTGCGGCGCTCGATGGTCAGCAGCGACCACCCGAGGGCTCGCGCGCGGCGCACGATCTCGACGCGTTCGGCCTTGCCGATGCGTGCCGTGCGGTCACCGTCGAGGCGCCGAGCAACGGCGGCCTCGTCGTACGCCGTCTCGTCGAGCGCGAGTACCTCGGCATCCTCCAGTTCGGGCAACGGCAGCGCCGGCCCGACGTGCAGACGCCCGCCGATGCGCAGGGGACCGGACCATCCGCGCGCGGCGGCGTAGTTCCGAGAGCGGGAGGCCGCGACCTTGTCGTGGTGGGTCTCCTCAGGCGGTGCCTGCTCGGCGAGCTCGAGGTAGAGGGCGTGTACGCGTCGGGCGGTGCCGGCCGTCACCTGCGAGCGTCGGCCGAGGACCACCGGGTTGAAGTTGCCCGGGGAGACGTCGAGTAGGGCCCCGAGCTTGCTCATGGACCAGCCCTTGGTGACCAGCGCCTGCAGCCGGCGTGCGGTGTCGGTGTTGGCGACCAGCGCGCCGTCGGCCAGGTCGAGCTCGAGGCCCAGCAGCCGTTCGGCGGTCGTGGGCTTGATCCGCTGCTGTGGTGGGCGCCGTGTGCCGTCGGTGCGCGGTACGCCGTAGAGCAGTTTCCACATCACGCCCTGGGAGACCCCTGAGACGACGACGATGCGCTTGAGGCCCATCCCGGCGGCCATCAGGCGTTGCACGTGCTGGCGTGCTGGCTCGGCGTCAATGAGGCCGTTCCACCGGCCGTAGGCCTTCTGCCGGACCCGGTCGACCTCGTAGGCGCGCTGTGCGCTGACGCATGGCGCGCACCTGCAGGCGTCGAGGGTGTAGCAGGCGTAGGTGCCGTGCTGGTGGTCGGCTTGCTTGTGCAGGCAGGGCTTCGGCGTTCGGTCAACGGCGGCCATACGTGAGGCGTAACGCTCGGCTCCCGCGGCCTTCGCCTGGTGTCGAGCGCAGGAGTGCCGGCGCTTGGCGTAGTCGCCCTTCGCCGCGGTGTCGTAGGTGCCCTGCCACCCGCACCGAGGACACGACCGGCGGTAGCTGCCGCGCTTGACCTTGCGGTTCATGACGCGGGCTCCACCACGGGGCGGGCGGCGGCGTAGGTCTCCACCAGCTCGCGCGAGATCCGGCCGCGCTTCACGGCTTCGATCAGACCGCGCTCGCAGGCCCACACCTTCACCTCGTGCGAGGTGACGCCGAGCTCGGCCAGGCGCTCGCCGACGAGGTCGGCGCGCTGCAGCTTCACAGGCTCCGGCGGCCGCAGGGCGGCGATCTCGCGGGCCAAGGCCTGCCCCAGCGGCAGCAGGCGGCGCAGCTCGGCGCGGTCTCCCCTTCGTACGGCCGCAGAGACCTCGTGCTGCGTGCGTCGCTGGACGGTCTCTAGAGCCTCGAGACGCGAGACGTTGCGGACACCACTCATAGGTCGCACCCGCACGTACCGTTCACCGAGCGCTCGATGAAGCACCGGGGGCAGACCTCGCGAGGCGTTGCCGCGGCCGGACGAGAGCTGGCGCAGTCGAAGTGCACGGCCTGCTCGTCGTCCATGGCCAGGTCGTCGCCGATGTCGATCGACTCCCGACACGACGGGCACCGGCCGGGGTAGCGGGCTGCGAACTTGTAGGTCACGGCGAGGACTCCATTCGGTTCAGGGCGGCGTTGAACGCCTCGGAGAAGATTGGGGCCACGACGGCGTAGACCGCGGCTGTGGGTGCGAGAGCCGCGTCGAGCTCGACGGCGTACTGCTCGGCAGGGCTCAGCGGAGGAGGCGCCCAGCGCATGGCGTCGGGGCCAAGGGTGTGGTCACGGCAGGCGCCCATCAGGGTCTCGACGACGCCGTCTGGAGCGATCATCGTTCGCCCCTCCACGCTCGGCCGAGCTGACGCACGCCGTGCAGCAGCGCAGCCCAGATGCCGGCGGCCAGGATCAGGACCCCGATCGCGGTCATCAGGTCATCCACGCGGCTCACCGTCCTCGGGTGCGACGGTGGCTGCGTTGAACACCGCCACGATCTCGTCGGCGGGCAGGTAAGCGTCGAGCGAGACGATGAGCTTGCCCAGCCTCTCGCCGCTCGTCACCTCGAACCCTGCGGAGAAGGTGTGCTCGGCGACGATGGCGGAGTCGATGCCGAGGCGCTTGCAGACCGCGCGGTCGAAGGCTCGCGCCTGCTCGTCGGGGACCGCTCGTTGGGGGAAGCTCACGACGGCTCACCACCCTCGGCGGGTGTGGTGTTACCGGCCGGTAAGCCGAGTTCGGCGGCGAGGACTTCGATCCCCTCGGTCCAGTGCGCGAGCAACGTCCAGATGCGGTACGCGGGGTAGGTGAACTCGCGGACTCGCTCGCCGTCCAGCAGCACCAGGACGCGCAGGTCAGCGGCGTACTTCTGACCCTCCGCGATGGGCTGGTCATCGTGGGCCTCGATAGTCCACACCGCCTCCCCGTCGCGCCACTCATCGCGCAGTGGCTCGGGCCGCCTAACCTGCTCTTTCTCGGCGGATCGGTGGTCGCTCATCGGTCCTCCTCGGTGGTGGGCGTGACCCGCACGGCGGTGATCCGTGTGACGTAGAGGCCGCCGTGCAGCTGCATGGCGCGCTCGGCCTCGTCGCGGGTGTCGTACTGGTCGGTGGAGCCGGCGTCGTCGAGCACGACGCCCCACGCTGCGCCCACGCCCGGCGCCTCCTCGGTGGTCGCGGAGCCCAGCGCGGCGAGCAAGTCGGACTCCCGCACTCCCGGAACCACGTCCTCCTCGGGCGGCTCGCCGAAGTCAGCGAAGATCGCGTGGTCACCGCACAGCGCCTTGACGGCGGCAACCTTCGCCTCTGCGGCCTCAGCCCGCGCCACGGCAGCAGCGAGGCGGTCGGTGAGTCCGTCGAGCGCGGCGGTCAGGATCAGGTCGCTGTCTCGGGTCGGGTTGGCCGGGATGCTCATGCGCCACCGCTCGTCGCCGCCCTGGCAGATGCGGTGGATCTCGGCGTGGGCAGCCTCGACCACCTCGCTCAGCGTCGCCCGCTCGTCGGTGCGCGGGGTCTCGGCGGCGGTCACTGGTCGACCCGCACGTGCTCGATGGCCTGATCGGCGGGAACGCCCCGCCAGTCCGGCCAGATGCGGGCCTCGCTCTTCGCCTGCTTGGCCTTGATGGCGGCGATGATCTGCTCGGGCTCGTGACCGGCACGCCAGGCGCCGTCGAGGGCCAGGATCATCACGTCTACCCACTCCTCCAGGTCGTGCGGCTCGGCGGCTACCTCGTCCAGCTCCTTGCGGATGTGGGCGAGGGGTCCGAGGGGGCCGCGCTTGTGGCGTGGTCCGAAGGTGCGGATGCTCCACGCGCGCTGGTTCTCGATGTGGTCGATGTCGATGGCGGGGCCGGTCATGATCGGTCCTCTCGTGCCCCGTCGCTGGGGCTGGTGTTGGTGGGGGTGGTCAGGCGCTCGAGGCTGTCGAAGCGGCTCAGGTGCCAGCCGGAGCCGTCTCCGCGGCAGTCCTCGCCAGGCTTGGCGCCACACCAGAGGCACTCGACCTGCTGCACGGGCGCGTGAGCCGGGTTCTCTAGTCGGTCGGCATGGGTGTCGGTGATCCGTCGCGTCTTCGCGGTACGGCAGGGCTGGCCTGCCTCGGCGCCGCAGCCACGCGCGGGACAGGGCCAGGCGCGGACGCTGCTGGCGCTCACGAGGCACCGCCTCGACGAGCGAGGCGACGGCGGAAGCGCCGGGCCTGGCGCTTGTCCAGGCCCAGGACCCCGAGGTCCCACTCGCGGTCCAGACGCCTGCTGCGGCGGCTCACGACGCACCGCCTTGGGGACCGAAAGCGCGGCTTCCGCAGGGCTTGCAGATCAGCTCGTCGGCGAAGCAGAGCGGGCAAGACGGGTCCACGGCAGTGGAGAGGCAGGTGCAGCCGCCAGGCGGCGTCCAGCGGTCGGTGAGGTGCTTCTCGTCGCCCACGACTTGTAGGTTGGCGAAGGTCTTAACCGCCGAACTACAACTGGCGCATAGGTCTACGCAGACAGTGGCGCTCATCGGGTCACGTCCTTCGTGGGCGATTGACTCGTTGCGTGAGGGCTCAGGGGGTCCCGGATGCCGCCGTCCGCCGTGGCGGCGTACAGCGCGTGGCGGGCGGCGTCCTTGGCGTGGCGCATCCCCTTGCACACGTCGACGAGCCCGGCTGCGGTGAGCCGGTCATCGGTGGCCCAGGCCTTCACACCCACGGCGGGGCGCTGGGCGTACTCGACTACGACTTCGGGGTGTCGTCGGCCGTAGTCGGTGACCTCGCCGGCCAGGCGCCCGACCAGGTCGCGGGTCACGGCACCAGCGCCGGCGCTGGAACTGCGGGCCGACCGTGCGGAGACCACGAACTTCTCGACCTGGACGAGGGTGCGCACGACGGCGTCGTCGAGGATCGAGCCGAGCAGGTACGGCGCGATGCCCGAGGTGCACTGCACGACGTCGCGCCCGACGGCCTGGCCGCCGGCGTACTCGAGGACGACGATGCCGGGCGTCGGTCCGGGGTCGATGCCGATGACGCGCAGGTCGATCAGCTGCTCGGCGCCGCTCATGACGCGGCCCGCTCGCGCTCGACGCACATCTGCAGGTGCTGGTCCCACCACAGGACGCTCGCGGCGGTCTCGTCGACCTCGGCGACCAGGCCGCAGCCCTCGCAGGTCTCGATGCGCGCGGCGATCGCCTTGGTGCTCGGCTTGAGCGGCTGCCCCTCGTCCTTCAGCTGCGGCGCGCGCCAGTGGCCCGTGCCGCGCTTCAGCTGCCGCGGACCGCGGGGCTTCTTGTTGTGCACCTCGGCCATGTGGGCCAGATAGCTCGCCGCGTCGGTGGCATCGAAGTCGCACTGCACGAGCGCGACCTCGACCTTGAGGTCCCGGTCCCACTGTGTGGTCGTGGTGTCGGGCTGCTGCTCGTGGGGCTGCTCGAGGAGCCAGTTGAGCGGCACCCAGCGCTCCTTGCGGCACCGGGCCTTGAACTCGCCTGGTCGCTTCGTGCCTGGGCCGTTCCAGCTGGGGATCTTCATGAGGCCTGCCTCTCGAGGTTGTCGGTGTTCGTGGATCCGCCGAGGAGCTCGGCGGCGACGCGGGGGTCTTGGACGAGGTCGGAGAGCTGCCCGGCGCGCTCGCGGAGCACGGCGCGCACGCGGGTGTCGATGGTGTTGCGCGCGACGATGTCGATGACCTCGATGGAGTCGTGGCGCTCGGAGCCGATGCGGTGGCAGCGGTCCTCGGCCTGCATGGCCTCGACCAGCGACCAGGGCCGCTGCAGGAAGACGCAGGTGCGCGCGGCGGTGAGCGTGATGCCGACGCCGCCGGCGCCGGTGGTGACGCAGATCAGGTCGAGCTCGCCGGCCTGAAACGCGCGCACGGCCTCGGTGCGGGCCTTCGGCGTCTGCTCGCCGACGACGTACCCGACCGTGTAGCCGGCTGCGGTAGCCGCCTTGCCTGCCAGCATCATCAATTGGCGCGAAGGCGCGAACGCCACGATCGGGCTGCGGCCTTCGTCGGTGCGGTGCTCCTCGAGGATCTCGAGCAGCGCGTCGACCTTCCACGATGGGGCCTTGAGCTCGAGGTGCACGTGCTCTTTCGGCTGCCCGGTCACCTCGCTGACGTCGGGGCCGAAGGTGATCTCGACGTCGGCCGGCGCGCTGGCGAGTGCGAACAGGTGGTTGACCTTGGCCAGGACGTCCATGACTGACAGCTCGCCCGCGCCCTCGGGCAGTGTGGCGAGCATCTGGCCCTCGAACTCGTCGTAGGCCTTGCGCCACGTGGGCGTCAGGTCAACGGTGCGGACGCTGTAGACCTTCGGCGGCAGCTGGGTGAGCACGTCGGCCTTGGCCACGCGGCGCTGCTGGCCGAGCAGCGTGAGCCGGAACTCCTCCTCGGCGTGCGGCGCCAGGCCGAGGATCTCCTGGCGGTAGTCGGTCTCGAGGGTGGTGCAGTAGCGCTTCACCCACCGCTCGCGGCTGGGCCAGGCGTCGTGGCTGATCGCGTCGAGGCTGGCCCACAGGTCGCCCGGGTGGTGGGTGATCGGCGTGCCGGACAGCGCGACCACCGCGCCGGTGGCCTTCTTTGTCAGCCGGCGCACGGCCTGGGACCGCGCTGACGTCGGGTTCTTGATCAGGTGGCACTCGTCGACGACGACGTACTGCGCGCCGAGCTGCGTGAGCACGCCCTTCTTCCCGCTGGGGGAGTCGGTGCGCGCGGTCTCGTAGCTGGTGACGTACACGTCCGCGGTGCCGGCCAGGGCGTGGCGGACCTTCGGGGTCCCGCGCCAGGCGACGGTGCGCACGTGCGGCGCCCAGGTACGCCAGGCATCGACCCAGGAGTCGATGACCGAGGCGGGGCAGATCACCAGCGCCGGGCCGTCCTGGGCGGTGATGCTGGCGCGCTCGACCAGCCCGAGGATGGCGGTGATGGTCTTGCCGGTGCCGGGCTCGTCGGTGATCAGCGCGGCGCCGGTGGCCGCAATCATGGCGGCGCCGGTGCTCTGCCAGGGGAACGGGGTCAGGCCGTCGGGCGGGGTGTAGAGGGTCGGGGGCGCGGCGGTGCGCGCGGTGACCTGCTCGCGGATCCACTCCTGCAGGACGGGGCCCGGGTGCCAGGCGGCGCCGAAGGTCTCGGCGAGCTGCACGACGGCGGGCCAGGTGGCGGGCACGACGAGCCCGCCGGGAGGGTCGGACTTCGAGAAGAGGGGAGTGAGCGTCTGCAGTTTCTTGGCCGCGACAGCCGTCACTTCGGGGTCGGAGCCCCCGGCCACCAGCGCGATCTGCTGGTGGCCGGGGGTGATCTCCGCGAGGATCGTGGTCATGCTCAGGCGGCGGGAGCCCCGCCGGGCTGAGCGTTCTGACCGGAGATCCGCGCCAGCAGCGCCGCCTGCTCGCTGTTGAAGTCAGGCGGCGCCTGCAGCTGCTGGCCGGGCTGGCCCTGCGAGGGCTGCTGGAACTGCGGCTGCGCCTGGGCCTGGGCCGGAGCCTGACCCTGGGGCTGCTGCTGGTCCTGCGCCCACGCGGGGGCCGGCTGACCGGTGGCCCCCTGCTGCTGGATCGTCTGGTCGACCGAGGGCTGGTAGGCCGGAGCCTGACCCTGCGGAGCGGCCTGCTGCACCGGCTGCTGGTACTGCTGGCCCTGGTCGGGGGCCTGCTGCTGGTACTGCTGGGCCGGCTGCTGCGGCGCGGGAGCCTGGGCCCCCGCACCACCGCCCGACGGCGTGTAGACGACCTGGAACACGTTGGACGGGTTGTAGCCAGCGCCGCTGGGGCGCTTCCCGACCAGCGTGACCGCGACCTGGGCCCCGGCCTTGGGGGCCTTCTCGGTGGCTCCGGCCTCGGCCATCGCCCGCACCAGCTCGTCGCGGGCCTGGCCCTTGACGTACCAGGTGGCCTCACCCTCGGGGTGGGACTGGCTGGCGGGGACCTTGAGCGGAACCTTCATGACGTACTTCGGCCGGCCGTCGCGGAAGGTCTGCGGGATGCCCTGGGGGTTCGTCTGCTGCTGGATGTCGGAGTTGGTGACGTCGCGCGCCACGATCCCGACGACGGTGGTGCCCGGGGCGGCGTTCGCCCAGCTGAGCGACGGCCCGGAGGCTGCCGAGGGCTGGGAGTAGTAGTCGTCCAGGGTGCCCGTCGCCAGGGGCGGGGCGGCCGGCTGCTGCTGAGCCTGGGGCGGGTACTGCTGGGCCGGGTACTGCGGCTGCGCGTACGGCTGCTGCGGGTAGCCCCCGGGTGCCTGCGGGTACTGCGGGGCGGGCGCCTGGGGGAACTGCGGCGGGTACTGCTGCTGCGGCTGGGCCGGGTACTGCTGGTTGGGGTAGTTCACGGTCTTCTCCTGACCTAGATAGGTGCTGCTGGTGATGGGTGCTTCTCAGATGGGTCGCGCTCACCCGGAGGTGTGCACGACGACCGGCGCGGGGTGTCCCGGGCCGGGGATCGGGTGGACGTCGCTCGCGACGACGTCGGGCGGGCAGTTGCAGCCCGCGGTCTCGTGGTGGTGCACCAAGGCGGCGATGTTCGCGGCGCGCTTGGTGGCCCGCACGGCGCTCTCGCCGCAGCTGCAGTCGAACCAGGCGCGGCCGAAGGGGCCGCCGCCGGTGACGGTGATGGCGTGGTCGGGGTGGGTCGCGATGCTCATGAGACGGCCGCGACCTTCCCGGGGCCCGGGCAGCCGGTGCCGCCGTCCTTGGCCGCCTGGGGGCGGTAGAAGGGGCAGAAGTAGCACTCGTCGTTGTCGGGGCTGGCCGGGATGTCGTTGAGCCGCGCGCGGCCGGAGGTGATCTCCTCGGCCTGGCGCTTGCGGCGCTCGGTGTCGGTGAAGATCTCGGTGAGCAGCTCGACGACCTCGGGTGCGATCTCGCCGTCGGGGCCGGTGAAGCGCTGGTCCCACACGTAGAGCCCGTCGAGGCTGCCGGCGGTGGCCGGGTAGGCGGCGATCGCCACCCGCTTCACCGGCAGCCCCTCGAGGTAGTAGCCGAGGCCGTAGAGCAGCAGCTGGCCGCGGTACTTGCGCGGGGGCGTCTTGCGGACCTTGGCCATCGAGGACGTGCCGAGGAACTTGTGGTCGACCACGGCCTGCTCGACGGCGTCGTACAGGTCGGCGGTGCCGGGGTGCTCGGGGTGCGGGGTGACGCGGTGCTCGGTCAGCCAGCGCAGCACGCCGGTCCTGGCGTTGTCGGCGTCGAAGACGTCCTCGGCCTCGCTGTGCAGCGCGCGGCCGCGGATCGAGGGCCAGGGGTCGACGACGTGGTTGGTCTCCGGCAGCGCGGCCATCTTCCCGGCCACCTGGCGGTCGCACTCGACACCGAGCTCGGAGGGTCCGAGGTGCTGCTGCAGGGTGCGCGGCGCCTGGGCGGCGTGCTCGAGCCAGGCGCGGCGGATGTCGGAGGCGTACCTCGCGGCCCACGCGCTAGACCCGGTCGCTGCCTTCGGCGCGGCCGACATGAACTCCTCGGGCGAGACGCTCACGCGGCACCTCCGCGCGTCGCTTCCGCAGCGCAAGGCCACGGTGCTCGGCACTCACGGCAGGCCAGCCAGGAGCCGCCGCCGCGTGACCAGCGCGCCCGAGCCGGAGCGTGCTGCGTGAGGCTGAGAAGCCCGGTCTCACGCGCGACTGCCAGTCTGCGCACCACCGTCGCGCGTGAGACGCCCAGCGCGCGGGCGGTGGCCGCGAGCGCGCGGTGCGGCGCGACGTCTCGACTCGCGCGGTACACGGAGACGACCTCGCCAACGGTCGGCACGAGCTGCCTAGTCATGCCGCACCGCTGTGGGAACCAGCGTGGGCCGCAATCTCCGTCAGGTCGCGCGAGGCGAACGTGCACGTCGCACACACGTAGGCGTTCTTCACACCCCACTTCGGACCCTGCTGAGTCAGCAGCTCGGCAAGGTTTAAACCCAGCGCGCGAGCTAGCGCGTCTCCTTCAACCAGCAGCAAACGACGCTGCCCGTTCTCGATCTTGAAGACGGTCGATTGGCGCCAGCTTTCGTGGCCGCGCGCCTTCATCTGTGCGGCGAGGCCGGTCTGCGTCATCCCCAAGGTCGAGCGGCGTTCGTGCACGAAGGTTGCAAGCCGCTGGTGCTCGGCGTCCACGGTGTAGTGCTCGGGGCCCTTCACAGCTCCGCACCTCGCCAGCACTCCTCGCAGGCGCAGCCACTCGGGCAGGTCCACTCCGCGGGCCAAGCCTCGGCGCATGCCGGGCAGTCCGGGGTGTCGGTGCCGGCGGGCTCGAAGGGCCGTCCGCTGACGTCGCGCCCGCACGCGGAGACGCGCTGGTCCGTGCAGTGGCAGACCCAGTGCACGACCGAGGGCTCGTCGGGCTCCTGGATGTCGGTGACGAGTGCGGCCTCGGCGGGACGCTCGAGCACGTCGGCGCTCACTGCGTGCTCCCGACGGCCTTGAGCGACCACGACTCGGACTTCTTGGCGTACCGGACGTAGGTCTCCGGGCTCTCCTTCTTGAGCCGCGCGGTATCGACGCGCCACGACTCGCTGTGCACCAGGCGCAGAGGTCGGCCGCCGTCGCTGTGCAGCTCGATCTTGCGCTCGCCCTCGGGCGCGGCGTTGAACAGCTCGGTCTTGATGCCGTCGGTGATGTCCTTGAGCCGGGCGTTCGCCTCGTCGGCGGCGGCCTTGGCCTCGGGGTACGCGGCGTGCAGCTGGGCCAGGCGGCTCTCCGGGTCGGGCTGCACGAGCACCGGCTGGGGCTCGGGGGCCTGGGACAGGATCTGGTGGGTCATGACGCGATGTCCTCTCGGTACTGGGCAGTGGGGGCGCAGGGTGCGGCGCCGGCGGGGCTTGTGTCGCGGGCTGCGGCCAGGCGCAGGCGCTGCTGGGCGGTGCGGTGACGCGAGCCGCCGTCGTACTGGGCGTAGATCCAGGCGTGGAAGTCGATCTGGTCGATCACGCGCTGCCGGGCGGCCATGAATTTCTGGTGCGCGCGAGCCGCGCGGCCCCCCGCGGTGAAGTCGGGGTCGACCGCCCGGCAGTCACGACAGAACTGGGCGCTCTGGACGACGCCGCAGCGCTCGCAGGGGGTGCGGTAGGTGTTGGTGACCCGGTCGAGGTAGCGGCTGCTGTTGGGGGAGTCCTTCCTCATGAGCGCCCACCTCCCAGGACCTCGGTGGTCCAGGCGTCCGCGCGACGCTGGTCACTGGCCGAGTGCTCCGACCCCGGGTCGAGGTCACGGCCGTCACTCAGAGCGCGCGATTCGGGAGTTGCGGGCCGGAGTTCGTGCCGGGAGACCCCGAGGGCTTCGGCCAGGGCTCCGACCAGGTCAGGAACCGCGCTGCGCGGCGCGCCCATCAGAACCACACCCCGGGCCGTGCACGGTCGGGCAGCGACTCGCGGTACTCGACGTAGCAGTCGCCGCATCGGTCGGTGGGGTCGCAGTCGCGGCAGATGGGATCGCCGTGGGGGCACTGGGACTCACCGCCGCCGAGGTCGCAGGGCTCGCACATGGTGTCGCCGCAGGCGGCGCATCGGGTGTGGTCGGGGCAGATGGCGGCGAGGCGGTCGAGGAGGCGGCCTTGTTCGGCGGTGAGGGCGAGGATGGCGGTTTCGGCGCGGACCGTGGTCATGGTGCTCATCGGTCCATCTCGGCCGGAAAGTCCGGGCATGGCTCGTGGTCCCGGACGCACTCGCCGCCGGGTCCGCGCTTGTCACATCCGGGTGGAAGGGCCGGAGCCCACCAGGGGTCGATGAAGTCCTCGTCAGCCACGCGCTCCATGTCCGGCCACTCGGTCACGAGAGCAGTCACGGGGTAGGTCGGACGCCACGAGTTCGGGTCCCACTCGTTGGCGCGGACGCCAGGGTGGGAGCACTCGCAGCAGTGGACAACGCCCCGGTCATGGTCGGTGACGGTGTAGTGCACGTGGTCGGCGTCCGGGTCCGTCAGGCCCGCGAGGAACGGTGCACCGGAACCTGCCGAACACGCCAGTTCCGGGTGCAGCCCGGACACGTTGAGCGCGTCGAGCAGGTGCTGCATCGCCTGCTCGTCCGGCACGGTCAGCAGCCGCGCCTTCTCGGCGTCCTGGCGGGGGGCCTCGGCGCTCATCGCGGACCACGTCCCTCGAGGCGGTCAAGCTCGGCGTGCAACCGGGAGTCGTCCCACGTCGCCGCCGTCCCGGTCGTGGGCGCCGCGGTGAACTCCGAGACCGGCTGCTGACCGGCCACCTGCGCCTTGTCGCCGTCGTCGACCTTGCGGAAGCACCGGTCGAAGTGAGCACGGGTGACCTCGAACGGGAGCCGGCTGCGCCCGAACGTGGGCCGCACGATCACAGCGGTGTCGTTGGCGGTGATCACGCGCACCAGCACCGGGAACCGGAACGGGCCGGGGTGCTGGTAAATCCCCCCGACGACAGGACGGGCGCTCATGACGACGCCCCCGGGACGAGGTGCAGCTGCGCGGAGGGGCGAGCCGCGGTGACCCGCACCCGGATGCCCAGCGCCTCGAGACGGCCGGTGATCTCGACCCGCTCCCAGTGGCGGCCGCCGATCATCGCCGACAGGCGGATCGTCTCGGTCCGGTCGACGACGAACCCGGCCGAGGTCCAGGCGTCGAGGGAGTGGTTGGCCACGGAGACCATGAAGTACGGGGACGCCACCGTCGGGGCGGCGATCGACATCGGGGTGCCGAGCCCGTGCTCGTGGATGTGCTGCACCAGGGCGAGCAGGGCGGTCGGGCCCTGGGCCTGGATGGTGTTGCTGGGGTTCGTCATGGGACGATTCCTCTCGTTGTGGGCCCCTGGTCGGTGCTGTGCAGGCGTGGCCGGGGGCTCCGGCATGTCTTGGGTCTGGATCAGGAAGCGACGCTGTGCAGCGGCGCGAGACCGCGCTGGACGCGGATCAGGTCCTCGAGCTCGTCGACGCTGCGGCGGCAGGTCGGCGTCCACGCCGCCTCGGCCTGCTCGCGAGGCGTCATCTGCTCGATGGCCTCGTCGGAGGCCGCCAGCACCTCGCCGGCCGCCTCGATGCACTCGCGTCGCGTGGGCATCAGCCCGCGTCCTTGAGCGCGACCGTGGGGTGCTTGATGGCGATGGGCCGGCAGCCGAGCAGCTTGCAGACCTTGTGCAGCAGGTGGTTGGGGAGCGGCTTGCGGCCGGCCTCGATGTTGGAGAGGTACGCGTAGGAGATGTTCAGCTCCCCGGCGAAGTCGCCGAGCTTCCAACCGTCTCGCTCGCGGAGCTCACGTAGCGTCGCGCCGACCCGCACTCGCTCGGCCGACTCGTCGGCGGTGAGATTCTTCGGTGGGGTCATGGGAAGACCATAAGGAACTTCAGGGAACATCGCAAGAGGAAACCCGAAGTTCATACGGAAGATCCTGTCTGTGCAGGTCAGACCGTCTCACATCTTCGTAGTTACGCCCTTGTATTCCCGACGATCTGCCTTGGTGTACGGATTAACCCCTGTTGATGTTCCCTAGGTTTTCCGGAAACAGTGCGGCCATGACACAGCGAGGCGCCGATGCCCCAGACCCAAGATCAGCGACGAGCCTCCGACGCAGTGGCGTCGTGGCTGGCGCACCACGAGAAGAACAACGCCTGGTTGGTGACCGCAACAGGGATGGACGCCGGCACGATCGGCACCTTCCTGGGCGGCTCGACCTGGCCCAAGGTCGGGAACCAGGGCAAGCTCGAGAAGGCGCTTGGCTGGCCGGCCGGCACCATCCGCCAGATCGCCCACACCGGAGTCGTCCCCGATGGCCTCATCGAGACCAGCCCCAACTCCCAGCCCTCCAAGGGTGTCGGTGGGACAGCGCAGGATGCCGGCTACGTGAAGGCGCCGGGTGAGACGGTCGAGGGTGGAGCAACGGATGACGAAGTGCTCGAGGGCATACGGGCGATGCGCGAGGACATGCGCGCACTGCGCGAGGCGATCGAGAGGCTGGCGGACATCCGCGAGCCTGGTGCCTAATCCATGGGTGGTGCTGGCCAGCTGGGGGGACGACCTCGCGATGATGCGCGCGGCGATCTCCGAGCCTGGCCGGTACTACCACGGGGAGCGCAGCATCGTGCTCCGCAACGGGATGCCGCTGGAGAAGGAACGCCGCTACCTGTGGCACGAGCTGGTGCACGCCGAGCGCGGTGACGCCGCCTTCCACACCGACGCCGCCGTCGAGACCATCGTCGAGCAAGAAGCGGTACGTCGAGCGCTACCGATGCAGTCGCTGCGCTGGGCGCTGGGCCAGGAGCTCGAGCGGCACATGGTCGCCGAGATGCTCAAGCTGCCCGAGGACTGGATCCAGTACCGGCTCGACACTGCGACCGCACGGGAGCGGCGCGAGCTGCGTCTACTACAAGAGGGCCTGTGGGCCGAGGAGATCGCGTGAAAATCAAGTTGGTGATCGGCGCCCTGGGCGCCGCCATCGTGGCCCTGGTGACGGTCGCCGCCATTCTGCTGAATGGCGGAAGCGGCATCGACCTGAGCGACGACCCCCGGGGGCGGGAAGCCTGTGACCAGTTGGTGCAGTCGATCGAGTACGACGGCGACATGGAGGTCAGAATGGGCTCGCTCCTGGCTGCCGGCGAAGCAGCAGCGAAGTCTCGAAGTGAGGAGATTCGTGCGGCCGCGGAGCCGTTGGCTGATGGCGTCGAGGAATTGGAAGGGTTCGCGCTCGTCGATGAGGACGCACTGCGCGCCGCCTGCGAGGACGCCGGCGTCGAGGTGCCTGAGTAGCCGATGGTGTCGCGTCTGCGCATAGTCCCCGAGAGCACGCCGCGCGCGCTCGGGCTCGTGCGCGTCTCGAAGGAGCGCGATGGGATGGTCTCGCCCGAGGTGCAACGCTCGGCGATCTCGGACTACGCCGCCGCTCGCGGCTACCAGATCGACGGGTGGCTCGAGGGACTTGACGAGTCCGGATCGAGGGCCCGATCAGCGTGGTGGCCGCGTCTCGACCAGGCCGTCGCCTCGGTCGAAGCGGGGGAGTACGACGTCATCCTCGTGTGGAAGTACAGTCGCGTCGCCCGCCAGCGTCTGCGGTGGGCGGTCGCGATCGACCGCGTCGAGGAAGCCGGCGGCCGGCTCGAGTCCGCCACCGAGCAGATCGACACCACCACCAGCACCGGCCGGTTCACCCGGGGGATGCTCGCGGAGCTGCAGGCGTTCGAGGCCGAGCGGATCGGGGAGGTGTGGAAAGAGGTGCACGCCCGACGTGTCGCCGCCGGGCGGCCCCCGAACGGGAAGCCGAAGTGGGGCTACCGCTACGACACCGAGCGGAAGCTGCACGTGCCGGACCCGGAGACCGGGCCGGTGCTGGCCGACCTGTACCGCCGCTACGTGGCCGGCGAGTCGGTGTACTCGCTGGTGCGGTGGCTCAACGGCCACGGATGGTCCACCCTCTCCGGGGGCTCCTGGTCGGACCGGACCCTGCGCCGGGTCCTTGACACCGGGTTCGCCTCCGGGCAGTTCATGGTCGACGGCCAGCTGCAGCCCGGCGCGCACGAGCCGCTGATCGACGCCAAGCTGTGGCAGGCATACCTCGACGCACGCGAGACTCGGCGCGCGCTGCCTGCGCGGCGCGAGCGGTCGCGCTACCTACTCTCCGGGCTGGTGCGGTGCGCGCGCTGCGACGGTGCGATGGTCGCCGGTCAGTTCGGCGCCGGGCGGGTGCCGAAGTACCGGTGCAAGGCCGCGAAGGAGCAGGGCCCGGTGAAGTGCTCGGGCGGGTACGTGATGGCGCCGGTCCTCGAGCGCGCAGTGCACGAGTGGCTGGTCGAGTGTGCAGGCGAGCTCGACGTCGTTCGTCGAGACCGCGCGGCGCTACGAGCCCGACGCACGGCTGCGCGCTCGGACGAGCAACGCCTGGCCCGGGAGGCGGCACGCGTGGAGGACAGCCTGGGGCGCCTGGCGCTGCAGGACGCGAAGGCGCCGCTGCCGCCGGTCGTCTACCGCCGGGCTCGCGCTGAGCTGGAGGAGCAGCTGGAGCAGCTGGCGGCCGCGCTGGCTGATGCGCAGCGCCACACCCGTGCGCTGGCACTCGATCCGAAGCGCGCCGCGACGGACCTGCTGGCGACCTGGGACACCCGGCCGGTCGAGCACCGACGGGAGGCGCTGCGGCGACTCATCGCGCAGGTGCGGGTGACCACGGGTCGGCCGCGCGCGGTGGTCGACGTGATCGGGGTCTGGGAGGCCTGACGAGTCTTCTGGTGGCAGTCACGGTGATGTCGGCCGGCATCGTGGTGGCCATCGGCTCGATCGCCCAGGACGAGCTCGGGCAGATGCTGCGCAACGCGCTCAACAAGGTGAAGTAGTGCCGCTGCTGCGTCGGCGCGGCTGCGGCGGTGCGGCGATCGTCGACTTCGTCCTGGTGCTGGTGGTGCTCGTGCCGCTGGTGCTGGGCATCCTGCAGGTCTCGCTGGTGCTGCTGGTGCGCAACACGTTGGCCTCGGCGGCCTCCGAGGGCGCCCGGTACGCCGCCACCGCGGGGCGCGGCGAGGCCGACGGGGTGGCCCGCACCCGCAGCCAGATCGACGGCGCGGTCTCGGGGCGCTTCGCCCAGGACGTCTCGGCCCGCACGGTCCTCGTCGACGGCGCGCCCACCGTCGTGGTCACGGTGCGTGCCACCGTGCCCGCCCTGGGTCTGGGCGGACCGGGTGTCGGGATCGAGGTCGCCGGGCACGCCGTGGAGGAGGAGCAGTGAGCCCCAACGGCGGGCGCCGCCGCGACGAGGCGGGCAGTGCGCTGGTCGAGCTGGTCTGGCTCGGCATCCTGCTGCTGGTGCCGCTGCTGTGGATCGTGGTCAGCGTCTTCGACGTCCAGCGCGGCGCCTTCGGGGTCGAGTCCGCGGCCCGCTCGGCCGCCCGGGCGTATGCGCTCGCACCCGACGACGCCAGCGGTCGCGAGCGGGCCCGGGCCGCGGCCCGCCAGGCGTTGGCCGACCAGGGTCTCGAGGACGCCCCGGTCGATGTCGCCGTCGACTGCGGCGGGTTCGCCGACTGCCACTCCGGCACCGCGGTCATCACGGTGCGCGTCGACTCGCGCGTCGAGCTGCCGCTGATGCCCGACGTGCTCGGCGGGGGAGCGCCGAGCTTCGCGCTCGCCTCCAGCCACACCGTCCCGATCGGTCAGTACCAGGAGATCACCCGGTGAGCCGCGGGCAGCCACGGCGCCGCGACGACGCCGGTCAGGTCAGCGTGCTGATCATCGGGTTCGCCTTCGTGCTTTCCCTGGGGGTGGCGGTGGTGGTCGACGTCAGCGCCGCCTACCTGCAGCGCTCCGGGCTGAGCACCCTGGCCGACGGGGCCGCGCTGTACGGCGCCGACGCGGGCGCGACCGGCGCGTCGACGTACACCGAGGGCGTGCCGCAGGACCAGCTCGCCCTCGACGCCGGGGTCGCCCGCGCCGGGGTCGAGGACTACCTGCGCAGCGTCGGCGCCCACCAGGAGTACCCCGGGCTGCGCTTCGTCGTGGTCGTCGACGAGGCCCGCTCCTTGGTGCAGGTGCGGGTCAGCGCCCCGCTCGACCTCCCACTGGGCGTCCCCGGCGCCCCCGAGGCGCCGATGATCTCGGCCGAGGGCTCGGCCGTCTCCGACGTCGAGCGGTGAGGGCGCCCAGCGGTTAAACCCACCTGTCTAGACGGTTCACAACGGTGCCGCCGTTCTGTGTGTCGCGCGCACATACCCGTCGGGTCGCTGTGTGCGTAGCGTCACCCGAATGCACGAGACCGCTGTCACACGCACCCGTGGGCGCGGTCGCCCTGAACGGAAGGAACCCCGCCCATGATCGGGCTCGTCGGAATCATCCTGTCCCTGGTCCTGCTGATCTTCTTCGCCTACCGCGGCGTCAACGTGATCATCCTGGCCCCGCTGATGGCGCTCCTCGCGACCGCCTTCGCAGGCGGACTGCCCATGCTGGCCACCTACACCCAGGTGTTCATGCCGGCGCTGGGCAACTACCTCATCACCTACTTCCCGCTGTTCCTGCTCGGCGCCCTCTTCGGCAAGATGATGGACGACAGCGGAGCGGCGCGGGCGATCGCCTACTTCATCGTCGAGAAGCTCGGCGACACCAAGGCGATCCTGGCGATCGTCCTGGCCTGCGGCATCCTCACGTACGGCGGTGTCTCGCTCTTCGTGGTCGCCTTCGCGGTCTTCCCGATCGCCGCGGCGCTCTTCCGCGAGGCGGGCGTGCCCAAGCGGCTGATCCCGGCCACCATCGCGCTGGGCTCCTTCACCTTCACCATGACCGCCCTGCCCGGCACCCCGCAGATCCAGAACGCGATCCCGGCACCGTTCTTCGGCACCAACGCCTTCGCCGCCCCCGGCCTGGGCGTCATCGCCGCCGTCATCATGTTCGGCGGCGGCACCGCCTGGCTGATGTACCGCTCGAAGAAGCTCACCGCCGCGGGCGAGACCTACCTGCCCGCGGACACGCCGAAGGGCCCGGGCCTCCTGGCCCGCGTGAGCGGCAAGGGCACCGACCGCGACGAGCGGGGCAGCACCGCGACCGGCGCCGCGCCCGAGGGTGCCGGCACCGCCACCGCCACGGCCACGACCGGACAGCCGGTCGCGACCGACCAGTCGACGCTGCCGCGCCCCAGCGTGCTGATCGCCTTCCTGCCGATCTTCGTGGTCATCGCGCTCAACTACGTGCTGGTCACCTGGGTCTTCCCGGCCATGCAGACCGACTACCTGGCCGACGACGCCTACGGCAACACCGACATCGACACCGTCGGCGGGATCTGGGCGATCGTGGTCGCCCTGGTCGTGGCCACCCTCGTGGTCGTGCTGACCAACCTCAAGCGGTTCGGTGACGTCAAGGAGTCGGTCAACACCGGCACCATGGGCTCCTTCCTGCCGATCTTCAACACCGCCAGCGAGGTCGGGTACGGCGCCGTCATCGCCTCGCTGCCCGCCTTCCGCACCGTGCGCGACTCGGTGCTGGGCATCTCCGGCAACCCGGTCATCTCGCTGGCCGTGGCCGTCAACGTGCTCGCCGGCATCACCGGCTCCGCCTCGGGCGGCATGAGCATCGCGCTGCAGACCCTCGGCGAGCAGTTCCGCGGCCTGGCCGACGCCCAGGGCATCAGCCTCGAGCTGATGCACCGCGTCACCGTGCTGGCCGCCGGCGGCTTCGACGCCCTGCCCCACAACGGCGCCGTCGTCACGGTCCTGGCGATCTGCGGGCTGACCCACCGCCAGTCCTACAAGGACATCTTCGTGGTGGCCGTCGCGATCCCGCTGGCCGCGCTGGTCGTCGTGATCACCCTCGGCACCCTCTTCGGCGGCTTCTGAGCCACCCGCCACACCTCGGACCGGCCGGGCTCCCCACCCGGCCGGTCCCGGTAGTTTCGAGGCTGTGACCGCCGACCTCGTCTACCTCGTGGCCGGAGCCAGCCTGCTGCTGGCGATCGTGCTGCCCAGCATCCTGGGCCGGCTGCCGCTGACCTCCCCGATGGTGCTGGTGGGCCTGGGCATGCTCCTGGGCCTGACCCCGCTGCCCGACGACCTGCCGCTGAGCCCGCAGGACAACCGGGCCGCCATCGAGCACATCACCGAGCTGACGGTCCTGATCGCGCTGATGGGCGTGGGCCTGGCGCTCGACCGGCCGCTCGACCCGCGCCAGAAGTCCTCGCGCCGGGCCTGGTCGCCGACCTGGCGCCTGCTGGGCATCGCCATGCCGCTCTCGATCGCCGGGGTCGCCCTGCTGGGCTGGTGGGCCGGCCTGGCGCCCGCGGTCGCGATCCTGCTGGGCGCGGTGCTGGCCCCCACCGATCCGGTGCTCGCCTCCGACGTGCAGGTCGCCGGGCCGGCGACCACCACCGTCATCGGCGAGGACGTCGACGACTGCGCCCCGATCGACGAGGACGACGAGGTCCGCTTCGCCCTGACCGCCGAGGCCGGCCTCAACGACGGCCTGGCCTTCCCGTTCGTCTACCTCGCGGTGCTGGTCGCCGGCGGCGGGGCCCTCGGTGCGGGCGCCCTGGAGTGGGTCGGCTGGTACCTGCTGGGCAAGACCGTCATCGGCGTGCTCGTCGGCGTCGCGGTCGGCCACGTGCTGGCCCGCGTCGCCTTCCGCGCGGTCAGCCCGGCGCTGCGCATCGCCGAGCGGGGCGAGCCGCTGCTGGCCGTGGCGGCGCTGGCGGCGTCGTACGGCGCCGCCGAGGCGCTGGGCGGCTACGGGTTCCTGGCCGTCTTCGCCTGCGCGATGACCTTCCGGGCCTCCGAGCGCCGCCACGACTACCACCGGGCCATGCACGAGGTGGTCGAGCGGCTCGAGCGGCTGCTGACCCTCTTCGTGCTGCTGGTCCTGGGCATCGCCCTGACCCGCGGCCTGCTGGAGAACCTCGACTGGCGCGGGGTGGCCATCGGCCTCGGGCTGATCCTGGTCGTGCGGCCGGTCGCCGGGTTCCTGGCCCTCAGCGTGCGTCCGGTCCCGCCGGGGGAGCGGGGCGGCCTGACCCGCACCGAGCGCGGGACGGCCGCGTTCTTCGGGGTCCGCGGCGTCGGGTCGCTGTTCTACCTGGCCTACGCCGCCGGCGAGGTCGAGGCCTTCGGGCAGCCGTGGCTGTGGTCGACGGTCGGGTTCACCGTCGTGGCCTCGGTGCTGGTGCACGGCGTGCTGGTGGGCCCGGTGATGGGCCTGCTCGATCGTCGCGAACGGGTCACGACGGGGTAGTCGCCCGTACCCTGCCGGGTATGCGATCCCCCCTCGCGACCCCGTTCGCCCCGCTCGTCCCCCTGACCCTCCTGCTCACCCTGCTCCTCAGCGCCGCCACGGTCGTGGCGCCCACCCCCGCGCACGCCGCCGGCGCGGCGGCGTACGAGAGGGCGGCGCACAAGAAGACCAACGCCCAGCGCACCAAGCGCGACCTGGTGGCGCTGCGCAAGCAGAAGTGCGTGCAGCGCTTCGCCGACCGCCAGGCCCGCCGGATGGCCAGGCAGGAGCGGATGTACCACCAGGACCTGGGTCCGGTGCTGAAGAAGTGCGACCTGAGCCGCGTCGCCGAGAACGTCGCCTACGGCTACCCGAGCGGCAAGGCCGTGGTGAAGGGGTGGATGGGCTCGTCGGGCCACCGCGCCAACATCTTGACCGGGCAGTACCGACTCCTCGGCGTCGGCGCCGCGCGCGACGACGACGGCCGGTGGTACGCGGCCCAGGTCTTCGGCCGCAAGTAGGAACCGCCCCGCGAGGTGCGTAGTCTTGCTCCTTGTGGCAGGCATCGACTACGACCTCGAGATCAAGCAGCTCCAGGCGACCATGCGCACCGTCGAGCAGGTGCTCGACATCGACGCGATGCGTCGCGAGATCGCCGAGCTCGGCGAGCAGGTCGGTGCTGCCGACCTGTGGGACGACCAGGCGAACGCCACCCGCGTGACCGGTCGCCTCTCCCTGCTGCAGGGCCAGGTCGACCGCTTCGCCGAGCTGTCGGGCCGCATCGAGGACCTCGAGGTCCTCGTCGAGCTCGGGGTCGAGGAGGGTGACGCCGACTCGATGGCCGAGGCCGAGCGCGAGCTCGTCCGGGTCAAGAAGGCCGTCGAGCAGCTCGAGGTGCGCACCCTGCTCTCCGGCGAGTACGACGCCCGCGAGGCGCTGGTGACGATCCGCGCCGGCGCCGGTGGCGTCGACGCCGCCGACTTCGCCGAGACGCTGATGCGGATGTACACGCGCTGGGCCGAGCAGCACAAGTACCCCGTGGAGGTCTTCGACACCTCCTACGCCGAGGAGGCGGGCCTGAAGTCGGCCACCTTCGCCATCCACGCGCCCTACGCCTACGGCACGCTCTCGGTCGAGGCCGGCACCCACCGCCTGGTGCGGATCAGCCCCTTCGACAACCAGGGCCGCCGCCAGACCTCCTTCGCCGCCGTCGAGGTGGTGCCGGTGCTGGAGCAGACCGACGAGATCGACGTCCCCGATGAGGAGATCCGCACCGACGTCTACCGCTCGGGCGGCCCCGGCGGCCAGTCGGTCAACACCACCGACTCCGCGGTGCGCCTGACCCACATCCCCACCGGGGTGGTCGTCTCGTGCCAGAACGAGAAGTCGCAGCTGCAGAACAAGGCCAGCGCGATGGTGGTGCTCAAGGCCAAGCTGCTCGCGCGCAAGAAGGCCGAGGAGAAGGCCCACCTCGACGAGATGCGCGGTGACGTGCAGGCCTCGTGGGGTGACCAGATGCGCAACTACGTGCTGAACCCCTACCAGGTGGTCAAGGACCTGCGGACCTCCTACGAGGTCGGCAACCCCCAGGCGGTCTTCGACGGCGACCTCGACGGCTTCCTCGAGGCCGGCATCCGCTGGCGGATGGGCGCCGAGAAGACCGACGCCTGATCCTCAACCGTTCGCCGAGGTCCGGTCCGGCGCGGCCCCGAGCAGCACCGCGGCGCACCACGCGTCGGCACGCGCCTCGAGGTCGGCGCGGTCGACCGACCGGGGCGCGCTGAGGCTGCAGGTCAGCCACGCGTCACCGACCAGGCCGGCGTACCTGGTCTCGCGCAGCGGCCCGGAGCGGCAGGTGCGCGCCGCCGACGGGTCGCCGTACGCCGCCGCGTCGGGTACGTCGCGACACCTGCTGCCCGCGCCGGCGGCCCGGGCCAGCTCGTCGGCGCGCTCGGGCGAGACCGGCGGGGTGAAGACCCACGCCGCCGCGCTGGTGCGGCCCGGGCCGTCGAAGCGGCAACCGTCCTCGTGGGCGACGTCGCGCACCTGGGTCGAGAGCCGCGCCTGCTGGCCGTCGGCCCAGGTCTCGACGCGGCGCGGCTCGCCCTGCAGCGCGGCCTCGACGGCCGCGGCCGTCAGTCCTGCGCACAGGTCGGTGTGCGGAACCGTCATCGTCGCGGGGTCGAGCTCGTCGAGCGAGGCCGGCTCGGCGGCGGGCGCCGGGGCGGTCGGTGCGGCGTCGGGCGCGGGGGAGGACGGCTGCGAGCTGCAGGCGCCCAGCACCAGCACCAGCACCAGCGCCAGCGCCCACACGGGCGCCGCGAGCGCGGCTGCACGAGAGGACGGGGACGACACGCGCACACCCTACGGACGGGGCCTGCGGCCAGGAGGCGGGCACTCCTGGCCCCCTGGCGTAATCTCGTCCGGGTGATTCGCTTCGAGAAGGTCACCAAGACCTACCCCGGCACCGGAGGCCCCGCCCTCGACGACGTGTCGGTCGACGTCGAGAAGGGCGAGTTCGTCTTCCTGGTCGGCAGCTCCGGCTCCGGCAAGTCCACGGCCCTGCGCCTGATCCTGCGCGAGGCCCGGCCCACGTCGGGCCGCGTCTACGTCGCCGGCAAGGAGATCAACCGGCTCGCGGGCTGGAAGGTGCCGCGGCTGCGGCGCCAGATCGGCACGGTCTTCCAGGACTTCCGGCTGCTGCAGTCGAAGACGGTGGCCGAGAACGTCGCGTTCGCGATGCAGGTCACCGGGCACTCGCCCAAGGAGGTCCGCGCCCTGGTGCCCGAGACCCTCGAGCTGGTGGGCCTCGACACCAAGGCCGACCGGCTGCCCGACGAGCTCTCCGGCGGTGAGCAGCAGCGCGTCGCGGTGGCCCGGGCCTTCGTCAACCGGCCGATGATCCTGATCGCCGACGAGCCCACCGGCAACCTCGACCCCACCACGTCGGTGGGCATCATGAAGCTGCTCGACCGCATCAACCGCACCGGCACCACGGTGGTGATGGCCACCCACGACCACGGCATCGTCGACCAGATGCGCAAGCGCGTCATCGAGCTCGACCACGGCAAGGTGGTCCGCGACCAGGCGCAGGGCGCCTACGGCTTCCAGCACTGAGCGGCGCCCACCGCTCACCCCGCACTCCCTCCACAGGCAGTTCCTCTACAGGCAGAGAGTCCCCTCCTCCATGCGCTACGTCCTCTCCAACCTCGGCCAGGGGCTGCGTCGCAACCTCTCGATGCACCTGGCGGTGATCCTGACCCTCTTCGTCTCGCTCACGCTCGTGGGCGCCGGTGCGCTGCTCAACCGTCAGGCCGAGAAGACCAGCGACCAGCTCGGCAGCGAGCTCGAGATCACGGCCTACCTGTGCCGCGACGACGACCCCAACCAGAGCTGCCAGGGCGAGGTGACCAAGGAGGAGAAGCAGCGGGTCCTGGCCACGATCGAGGACAACCCCGAGGTCGCCTCCTACCGGGTCGAGTCCAAGGAGACCGCCTTCGAGAAGGTCAAGGAGCTCTACGGCCCCGAGGAGGCCGACCGCTTCGAGGGGCCCAACGCCATCCTGGGCGCCGAGGACCTGCCCGAGTCGGTGTGGATCACCCTCGAGGACCCCTCCGAGTTCGAGGGGATCACCTCGGCGATCGTCGGCCTCGACGGCGTGGCCAAGCTGGTCGACCAGCGCGAGACCGCGGGCAAGATCATCAACACGATGGAGGCGATGCAGCGCGCCGCCCTCGGCATCGCCCTGCTGCTGGTCGTGTCGGCGCTGCTGCTGGTGGCCAACACGATCCGCCTGGCCGCCTTCGCGCGCCGCAAGGAGATCGGCATCATGCGGCTGGTGGGCGCCTCCACGCTCTACATCGCGCTGCCGTTCCTGCTCGAGGCGCTGGTCACCGCCGTCGTCAGCGTGGTGCTCGCGGGCGGTGCGCTGGCCGGCTTCCAGTACTTCGGGGTGCAGCAGCGGTTCAGCGACTACCTGGAGTTCATCCCGTGGGTCGGCTGGGACGACTACGTGGTCGCGCTGGGCGTCGTGGCGGTCCTGGGGCCGGTGCTGACGCTGCTGCCGACACTCGCGCTGACCCGCAAATACGTCAAAGTCTGAGCCGCGCGCCGTACCGTTCCACACGACTCTTCCCCGACGTCGAAGGCAATACGGTGCGCTCCTTCCCCAGCGCCTCGCGCCACCGCCTCGCATCGGCCGCCACGGCCGGTGCGCTGGTCCTGGGTGCTCTGGCCATCCCGCTCGCTCATGCCGATGACGACCTCAAGGACCAGCAGAAGAAGGTCCAGAAGCAGATCGAGGGCGCCGCAGACGACCTCGAGCAGTCCAGCAAGGCGACCCAGAAGGCGTTCGCGGCCGCGGCCCAGGCCCGCGCCGAGCTCGACTCGGCGAAGGCCGAGCTCGGCACCGTGCGCAGCAAGCTCGACGAGGCCAAGCTCGAGGACGCCCGTATGGAGGAGCGCCTCGCGGCGGCCCAGCTGCGTCTCGAGACCGCCCGTGACGACCTCGTGGCCGGCCAGGAGGCCCTCGACGAGCAGCGCGACGTGGTCAAGGACCGCATCGCCGACACCTACATGCAGGGCAGCCCTGACATGCTGGTCCTGGGCAGCCTGCTCAACTCCAGCTCCACCAGCGACCTGACCCGCCAGCAGGCGGCCAGCAGCGCCATCGTGGGGCGCGAGACGTCGATGTACGACGACCTCGACGCCGCCGAGGTCCTGCTGCAGGTCCGCGAGGACGAGGTCGAGACCGCCAAGGACCGGGTCGCCGACGAGCGCGCCGCCGCCGCGGCGCACCTGTCGAAGGTGAAGTCGCTGACCGCGCAGGCGCTCCAGGTGCGCGACGAGGTGCGGGGCCTGGTCTCCAAGCGCCTCTCGGCACGCAAGAAGGCGACCGCCGCCAAGCAGGCCGACCAGGCCGCGCTGGCCGCGCTGCGCCGCCAGGAGTCGAGGATCAAGGACCGCATCGCCGCCGCCGCCCGGCGCGCGCGTGGCACGTCGGTCTCGGCGAAGCCGACCGGCTACCTGCTGCCACCGGTCGGGGGAGTGGTGACCTCGCCCTTCGGCTACCGCACGCACCCCATCTACGGCTACCGCAGCATGCACGACGGCACCGACTTCGGTGTCGCGTGCGGCCAGCCGATGGTCGCCTCCGGCACCGGCACGGTGATCGCTAAGTACTACTCCGCGGTCTACGGCAACCGGCTCTTCCTCAACCTCGGGCAGGTCAACGGCCGGTCGCTGACGGTCGTCTACAACCACGCGCGCAGCTACCGCTACGGCGTCGGCGCGCGGGTCAGCCGCGGCCAGACGATCGGGTACGTCGGCGACACGGGCTGGTCGACCGGGTGCCACCTGCACTACAGCGTGCTCGTGGGCGGCAACCCCGTCGACCCGATGAACTGGCTCTGACCGGTCCCGCCCGACATTGGCGTTGACCTGACCTGGGAGAATGGACGGATGGCCAGGGAGCAGGGACAGAAGATGGTGGCGCAGAACAAGAAGGCGCGCCACGACTACGCGATCGAGGACACCTTCGAGGCCGGCCTGGTGCTGCAGGGCACCGAGGTGAAGTCGCTGCGGATGGGCCGCGCGAGCCTGGTCGACGGGTTCGTCGACATCGACCGCAACGAGGCCTGGCTGCACGGGGTGCACATCCCGGAGTACTCGCAGGGCACCTGGACCAACCACGCCGCCCGCCGCAAGCGCAAGCTGCTGCTCAACCGGGTCGAGATCGACAAGATCGAGCGTCGCGTCAGCGAGAAGGGCCTGACGGTCATCCCGCTGTCGCTCTACTTCGTCAACGGCCGGGCCAAGGTCGAGATCGGCCTGGCCAAGGGCAAGAAGCACTGGGACAAGCGCCACTCGATCGCCGAGCGCACCGCCAAGCGCGAGGTCGAGCAGGCAGTGGGCCGTCGTCTCAAGGGCATGCGTGACTGAGCCCGGGGCTGGAGCGGCTGCCGGGACCGGGTCCGAGGTGAGCTGGGCCCAGGAGGTCGAGGACGTCACCGGCTTCTGGCGCCGGCTGGGCCTGCCCGGCCTGCTCGACGTGCACACCCACTTCCTGCCCGACAACATCCAGCGCCGGGTGTGGGCCCAGTTCGACGAGGCCGGCCCCAAGATCGGCCGGCCCTGGCCGATCCGCTACCGCGGCACGGTCGAGGAGCGCGTCGAGCAGCTGCGCGAGCTCGGCGTACGCCGCTTCTCGACGCTGCCCTACGCCCACCGGCCCGGCATCGCCGACTACCTGAACGACTGGGCCGCGCAGTTCAAGCAGCAGGTGCCCGAGTCGTTGTGGTCGGCGACCTTCTACCCCGAGCCCGAGGCCGGGGCCTACGTCTCGGCCGGCATCGAGGCCGGTGTCGAGATCTTCAAGGTGCACGTGCAGGTGGGGGAGTTCGACCTCGACGACCCGCTGCTCGACCCGGTCTGGGGGCTGCTCGCCGAGGCCGGCACCCCGGTCGTCGTGCACGCCGGCCACGCGCCGGTGGGCAACGACTTCACCGGGCCGGCGCCGATGGCCCGGGTCCTGGCCGCGCACCCCCGGCTCTGCCTGGTCGTGGCGCACATGGGGGCGCCGGACTACCTGGACTTCCTGGCCCTGGCCGAGCGGTACGACCGGGTGCACCTCGACACCACGATGATCTTCACGGACTTCTGGCCGACCACCTACCCCGACGAGCTGCTGGTGCGCCTGGCCGACCAGGGCGACCGGATCCTGCTCGGCACCGACTTCCCGACGATCCCCTACCCCTACGGCCACCAGCTCGAGGGCCTGGCCGGGCTCGGACTGGGCGACGACTGGCTGCGCGCCGTCTGCTGGCACAACGCCGCCGCCCTTCTCGGCGCGCCCGCACCCGCCTGACCCCCGGGAGGGGTCAGCGGCGGGTACGTCGACGGGCGCGCAGCTCCCAGCCGCGGAGGGGGTGCTGGGTGAGGTGCCATCGGGGGTCGTGGGCGCGGTGGTGGTGCCAGGAGCATAGGGGGATGGCGTCGAG
>NZ_JBDYKJ010000037.1:0-44967 GCF_040012395.1 Nocardioides sp. 31GB23
TCCCTGGGCCTCATCGGACGTGCCATAACGCAGCTCCTCAGTCATCTGAGGTGTTGCATCACTTCCTAGAACCCAGGCAGGAGATCTGGGCCGGGTCAGGGTGAGATTTGCGCCGGGTCGGCGGGAGATCTGGGCCGGGTCAGGGTGAGATCTGCGCCGGGTCGGCGGGTTCGTCGGCGGCCAGCGCCTCGTCGGGCTTGGAGCCCAGCACGGTGTCGATGTAGTCGCGGGCGGTGTCGAAGATGTCGACGGGGCGACCGGCGCGCTCGGAGAGGTACCACCGGTGCACCAGCACCTCGTGGAAGAACTGCGCCGGCTCGAGCTTGCCGCGGGCCTCGTCGGGGATCAGCGCGACCAGCGGCTCGTAGATCTTCGTCAGCCACCGGTTGGCGACCAGCTGGCGGTCCTCGCGGCCCAGGTCGTGGTGGGCGGTGAAGGCGGCCAGGTCGTTGAGCAGGCGCCGCGCCTGGGCGTCCTCGACGTCGAGGCCGGTCAGCGACTGCAGCTCGCGGCGGTGGTGGCCGGCCTCGACGACCTTGGGCTGGATCCGCACCTGGTCGCCGTCGTAGTCGGTGACGATGTCGAGCTCGTCGACGTCGAAGCCGAGGTCGTTGAGCCGCTCGAGGCGGCGCTCGATGCGCCACAGCTCGCCGGCGGAGAACTCCTCGTGCCCGGTCAGCTCGCTCCACAGCTCGTCGTAGCGGCGCTGGAGCAGCTCGACGACGTCGTGCGGCTCGATGGCGCGGGCCACGGAGCCGCCCTCGGGCAGGCTGGCCTGCAGGTCGAGCAGCTCGGCGAAGACGTTCTCGGTGGCCACGGTGACGTCGTGCTCGCGCATCTGGCGCGACAGGCTGGGGCGCAGCTCACCGGTCTCGGCGTCGACGAGGTACGCCGCGAACCCGTCGGCGCTGCGCCGGAACAGCACGTTCGACAGCGACACGTCGCCCCAGTAGAAGTCGGCCAGGTGCAGGCGCACCAGCAGCACCACCAGCGCGTCGACGAGCCGCGGCAGGTCCTCGCGCCCGGCGCCGTGGCTGAAGAGGCTGCGGTAGGGCAGCGAGAAGCGCAGGTGCTCGGTGATCAGCGCGGCCGGCAGCTCCTCGCCGTCGGCGTCGACCCGTCCGGCGACCACGCCCTGCGGCACCACCGCCGGCATCCCCATCCGCTGCAGGTCGCGCAGCAGCCGGTACTCGCGGAACGCGATCGGCTCGACGGTCTCCTTGACGGCGTACACCCGCTCGCGCAGCCGCACGATGCGCACCACGTGGCGCGAGAGCCCGCGCGGCAGCGGCACCACGTGCTCCTCGCCCCACTCCTCGAGCGGCGTCGCCCAGGGCAGGGTGATGATCGCGGGGTCGGGTCGGCTGGCGACGATGCGCAGGGCCATCCGGTGAGCCTAGGCCCGCCCGCTCAGAGCCGCCACAGCGTCACGCCGGGCCCGCCGGCGGGCACCTCCAGCTCCCCGTCGCGTACGACGAGTGGTGCCGGCGCGCCCTCGGTGGCCAGCAGCGGCGCGGGGTCGCCGACCGGGCGGGCCGGGGCGCCGTCGAGCGCCGGCAGCGCCAGCGCGGCGGCGGGCAGGGTGATCGCCTCGCCGGGCGCGCGCCGGGCGCAGACCAGCACCGAGCCGGCGGGGTGCTCGCGCACGAAGACCATCGTGTCGTCGTCGGCGTGGGCCCAGCGCAGCCCGCCGCGCACGAGCGCGGGGTGCTCGGCGCGCATCCGTGCGAGCGCGGCGTAGGTGCCCATCGTCTGCCGGTCCCAGATCTCGGGGGAGTCCCAGGGCATCGGGCGGCGCGCGTCCTCGCCGTTGACGCCCTCGAGCCCGATCTCGTCGCCGGCGAAGAGCATCGGCACGCCGGGCAGGGTGAACTGCAGCCCGGCGGCGACGCGCTGCTGCTCGGGGGAGCCGACCAGGGTGCGGATGCGGGCGGAGTCGTGGGAGCCCAGGATGTTCCACGACCAGGTGGTGGCCCGCCAGCCGTGCCGCGCGGTCCACTCGCGCATCGTGCGCGCCACCAGCGCGCCGCCGCGCCGCGGCACCGGCAGCGGTCGGCCGAAGGCGCGCGCCGGCGAGGCCTCGTCGCGCAGCCACGACCACACCGGCCACGAGAAGCCGGAGTAGTTCATGGTGCCGTGCCACCCGTCGCCGTCGAGGTCGCTCGAGGCGTCGTGGTTGTGCTCGCCGATCACCAGCGCGTCGGGCCGCTGGGCCTGCACGGTCGCGCGCACGGTGCGCGCCACGTCGTGGGCCACGTCGGTGGCGCCGAGCCGCCCGGTCATGTTGGCCACGTCGATGCGCCAGCCGTCGACGTCGTACGGCGCCCGCAGCCAGCGCGCCACGACGCTGTCGGGCCCCTCGGTCATCGCCTCGCGCAGCCCCGGGTCGGTGTGGTCGAGCTTGGGCAGGGTGTGGTGGCCCATCCAGCACTCGTAGGAGCCGTCGGCGCGGAAGCAGTACCAGCCGCGCCCGGGCCCCTCGGGGTCGGCGAGCGCGGCGCGGAACCACTCGTGGGTGTCGCCGGTGTGGTTCGTGGTCAGGTCGCCGAGCAGGCGCAGCCCGCGCTCGTGCACCGCGGTCGAGAGGCGGGCGTAGGCGTCGTCGCCGCCGAGCAGCGGGTCGACGCCGTCGAAGGTGGAGGCGTTGTAGCGGTGGTTGGACTCCCCGGGGAAGACCGGCGTCGTGTAGAGCACGCTCACGCCGAGGGCGGCCACGTGGTCGAGGTGCTCGGTCACCCCGTCGAGGTCGCCGCCGAAGAGCTGCAGGGGAGTGCGCGGGTCGGAGCCCTCGAAGACCACCTCGTCGTCCCAGTCGGCCGGCACCGCCCAGGGCGGTGTCTCGCGCTCGTCGGCGGCCGCGGAGCGCGCGAACCGGTCGGGGAAGACCTGGTAGACCACGGCCTCGCGGCCCCACTCCGGCGGCGCGGGGTGGCTGGAGACGCGGAAGTCGAAGGTGTCGGGGGCGTCGTGCTCGACGACGCCCGCGGCGGTGAGCCAGCGCTGGCGCCCGCCCGGGCCGGCGAGCAGGAAGCGGTAGTGGGTCACCGGGTTGTGCACCGGCAGCTCGCCCTCCCACCACACCGAGCCGTGCTCGGCGGGGGCGTCGCCGGTCTCGTCGCGGGTCACCTCGGCGCAGCGGTGGAAGACCGGCTCGGCGTCGTACGTCGTGCGCAGCCAGACCGCCTCGACGTCGTCGCCGACCCAGGTGCGCAGCCGCACCCTGACCGGCCAGCCGGGGGCGGGGGTCTCGGGGTCGAGGTAGAGCGCGGAGCCGTCGTGGTGCGGCTCGTGCAGGAGGGGGGCGTCCATGGCGCCATGCTCCCAGGCCCGGCGGGAAGAGCGGCACCCTTGCCGTCGAACTAGAACGTGTTCTAGGTTGCGGGCATGAGCAGCCGCGTCGTCGTCGTCACCGGAGCCGCCTCCGGCATCGGGTTCGCCACCGCCGAGAGGTTCCGCGCCCTGGGTGACACCGTCTTCGGCCTCGACATCGCCACGAGCGTGCCCGAGGGGGTCACCTTCGTGGAGTGCGACGTCGCCGACAAGGCCGCCGTCGACGCCGCGATCGCCCGCTGCGCCGAGGCCGGCGGCATCGACGTGCTGGCCAACGTCGCCGGCATCGTGCAGTTCGGCCGCTTCGAGACCGTCACCGAGGAGGTCTTCGACCGGGTCCAGGCCGTCGACGTGCGCGGCCCGTTCTTCCTGGTCCAGGCCGCGCTGCCGCACCTGCGCGCCAGCCGGGGCTGCGTCGTCAACGTCTCGTCGGTGGCCGGGCGGGTCCCGCAGCCCTACGCGGCGGCGTACGCCGTGGCCAAGGGCGGGCTGACCCAGCTCACCCGCTCGCTGGCCCTCGAGCTCTCGCCCGACGGCATCCGCGTCAACGCCGTGTGCCCCGGCACCGTCGACACCCCGCTGGTGGCCAAGGTGGCCGAGACCTACCCCGCCGACCTCGACCCGCGCGTCTCCGACCGGCTGCTGGCGATGCTGCCCGGCGGCGCGTCGACCCCCGACGAGATCGCCTCGACCGTCGTCTACCTGGCCTCCGCCGACGCGCGGATGATGACCGGCGCGGTCGTGGCCCACGACGGCGGCATGAGCTGAGCCCCGCTCGGCTCGCGCACGGCCCGGCCTGGCTAGGCTGGGCGCCCCCGCCGGTGTAGCTCAGTTGGCAGAGCACCTCTCTTGTAAAGAGGATGTCGCAGGTTCGACCCCTGTCACCGGCTCGTGAGCGAGCATCCCGTCCCGTACGGCGTGCTGGTGCTGGCCGCCACCCCCATCGGCCAGGCCGGCGACGCACCACCCCGCCTGGCGGCCGAGCTGTCCGGCGCCGACGTGGTCGCCGCCGAGGACACCCGCCGGCTGCGCCGCCTGACCACCGACCTGGGCATCGAGCTGGGCGGGCGCGTGGTCTCGTACTTCGAGGGCAACGAGCAGGCCCGCACGCCCACGCTGCTCGAGGCGCTGCTGGCCGGCGAGCGGGTGGTGCTGGTGACCGACGCCGGGATGCCCAGCGTCTCCGACCCCGGCTACCGGCTGGTGGTCGCGGCCGCCGAGGCCGGGGTGCGGGTCACCGCGGTGCCCGGGCCCAGCGCGGTGCTGACGGCGCTCGCGGTCAGCGGGCTGCCGGTCGACCGGTTCTGCTTCGAGGGCTTCCTGCCCCGCAAGGCCGGCGAGCGCTCGCGGCGCCTCGACTCCCTGCGTGACGAGGAGCGCACGATGGTCTTCTTCGAGGCCCCGCACCGCACCGAGGCCGCGCTGGCCGCGATGGCGACCTCGTGGGGCGAGGACCGGGTGGCCGCGGTGTGCCGCGAGCTGACCAAGACCCACGAGGAGGTGCGCCGCGGTCCGCTGGGCGAGCTGGTCGCCTGGGCCGCCGAGGGGGTGCGCGGCGAGGTCACCATCGTGGTCACCGGCGCCGCCCCCGGCGCCGCGATCTCCACCGAGCCCCCCGCCCTCGTCGCCGCCGTCGCCGAGCGCGAGGATCAGGGCATGACGCGCAAGGAAGCGATCGCGGAGGTGGCCCGGCTCGCCGGGGTGCCCAAGCGCGAGGTCTACCAGCTGGTGCACGTGCGGTGAGCGGGCGCACGCTGGAGCGGATCCCCTCCTACACCCACGACGGCCTGGTCTTCGACGTCATCGACGAGGGTCCCCTCGACGGCGACGTGGTCGTGCTGCTGCACGGCTTCCCCGAGCGCGCCTCGAGCTGGCACCAGGTCGCCGCCCGGCTGCACGCCCAGGGCTTCCGCACCCTGGCCCCCGACCAGCGCGGCTACTCCCCGGGCGCGCGGCCCCCGCGCCGCCGCGACCACCGCCTCGCGCTGCTCACCGCCGACGTGGCCGCCCTCGTCGAGCGGGTCGGCGGGCCGGTGCACCTGGTCGGGCACGACTGGGGCGCGATCGTGGCCTGGTCGCTGGCCCAGACCCGCCCCGAGCTGCTGCGCACCCTGACCGCCTTCTCGGTGCCCCACCCCGCCGCCTTCGCCCGCTCCATGCGCGGCTCCCTGCAGCCGCTGCGCTCCTGGTACGTCGGCGTCTTCCAGGTCCGCGGCCTGGCCGAGCGGGTGCTGGCCCGGCCGGGGTTGGCCGCGCGCATCCTGCGCCGCGGCGGGATGAGCCCCGCCGAGGTCGAGCAGTTCCGCACCGGCATCGTCGAGCACGGCGCGCTGCGCGGCGGGCTGATGTGGTACCGCGCCCTGGGTCTGCTCGACCGCCGCCAGGTGCCGCGCCACGTCACCGTGCCGACCACGATGGTCTGGTCCGACGGCGACTCCTTCCTCGACCGCAGCGGCGTCGAGGCCACCGAGCACTACGTCGACGCGCCCTACGAGCTCGTCGTGCTGCGCGGCGTCACCCACTGGATCCCCGGCCAGGCGCCCGACGCCGCGGCCGAGGCGGTCCTCGAGCGGATCAGCGGCACGTGAGCGCGCCGGGCCTGGGGTCCACCCCGCCGCGCGACGACCTGCCGCCGGTGCCGGCGCCGCTGCCGCACCCCGTCGTCGACAACCACTGCCACCTCGACATGGGCCGCGGCGACGAGGCCGCGCTCCCCGTGGAGGACGCCCTGGCCGCGGCCGCCGCGGTGGGGGTCACCCGCGTCGTGCAGATCGGCTGCGACCTGCCCGGCGCGCGCTGGGCGGTCGAGGCGGCGGCGGCGTACGACGCCCTGGTCGCCGGCGTCGCGCTGCACCCCAACGAGGCGCCGCGCCTGGCCGCCGCGGGGCAGCTCGACGCGGCGCTGGCCGAGATCGAGCAGCTCGCCGGCGCCCACCCCGGGGTGCGCGCGGTGGGGGAGACCGGCCTCGACCACTTCCGCACCGGCGAGGAGGGGCGGGCCGCGCAGGTGGAGTCCTTCCGCCGCCACGTCGACATCGCCAAGCGGCTCGACAAGACCCTGGTCATCCACGACCGCGACGCCCACGAGGAGGTCCTGGCCGTCCTCGACGAGGAGGGCGCCCCCGAGCGCTGGGTGATGCACTGCTTCTCCGGCGACGCCGACTTCGCGCGGCGCTGCCTCGACCGCGGCGCCCACCTGTCCTTCGCGGGCACCGTGACCTTCAAGAACGCCGACCCCCTGCGCGAGGCGCTGGCGCTGGTGCCCGGTGACCGGCTGCTGGTCGAGACCGACGCGCCGTACCTGACCCCGCACCCGCACCGTGGGCGCACCAACGCCTCCTACCTGGTGCCGCTGACGGTGCGCACCATGGCCGAGGTGCGCGGGGCCGACCTCGAGGCGCTGTGCGCGGGCATCGACGCCGCCACCGAGGCCGCCTTCGGCGGCACCTGGGGTGCCGGCGCGCCGGCCCGAGGGTAAAAGCCGTGCCGGCGCCGACCACGGGGTCGTGGGTGCCTGAATCGCCCCGGTGACCTGCGCAGACGACCGGTGAGGAGGGGTGATCACGCCGACGAGAGCCTGCTCACGTCGGGGGGCGAGGACTTGGCGGACGCCGGGGCCTCTGCTGTGGTGGAGTACTGACAGCCGGGATCGCCATGGTCCCTCCGGTGCCGCAGGTGGCTCGTACGACGTCGCCGCCCGGCACACCCGTCACTCCAGCACCACCAGCGTAGAGGTGCTGTGCCGACGGGAGCCGGTGGGGGTCGAGACCCGGGGAGCACGACCCTGGAGAACTGTGCGACGTATCAGCAACCTTGCCTCGACCGTGGCCCGCAGCCGCGCCTGGATGGTCTCGTTGACCGCCGTGGTGGTGCTCGCCGTGGCCGGCACGACCCTCGGCTACACCGCGATGGCCGACACCGTCACCCTGACCGTCGACGGTGAGGAGCGCGAGATCAGCGCCCGCGCCGCGACCGTCGGCGACGTCCTGGACGACGAGGGCATCGAGATCGGCGAGCACGACCAGGTCGCCCCGTCGCTGGGCGACCCGATCGAGGACGGCAGCGAGATCAGCGTGCGCTACGGCCGGCCCCTCGAGCTGACCGTCGACGGCGAGACCGAGACGCACTGGGTCACCGCGACCGACGTCGACTCCGCGCTCGAGCAGATCGGCCGCGGCTTCGACGGCGCCGACCTGTCCCTGAGCCGCGGCGGCGACCTCGACCGCTCCGGTGCCTCGCTGGAGGTCGTGACCGCCAAGAAGCTCACCTTCGTCATCGCCGGCAAGAAGCCGGTCAGGAAGACGCTGACCGCCGCCACCGTCGAGGACGCCCTCGACGAGCTCGGCGTCAAGGTGCACAAGCTCGACCAGGCCAAGCCCGGCTTCGCCAAGCGCGTCGAGGACGGCGACAAGATCGTCTTCACCGACATCAAGAAGGACACCCGCAAGGTCACCGAGTCCGTCGCCTTCGGCACCGTCGAGCGCAGCGACGCCTCGATGTTCGAGGACGAGGAGCAGGTGGCCCGCGAGGGCAAGGCCGGCGCCCGCGAGGCGACGTACCAGGTCACCATCCGCAACGGCCAGGTCGTGGCGCGCAAGCTCGTCAAGGCCACCGTCACCCGCCAGCCCGTCGACCGCGTCGTCGAGGTCGGCACCAAGGAGCGCCCCTCCGAGCCCGCCCCCGCCGCGAACTTCGCGGCCGGCAGCTCGGTCTGGGACAGCCTCGCGCAGTGCGAGTCGGGCGGCAACTGGGCCATCAACACCGGCAACGGCTACTACGGCGGGCTGCAGTTCAACCTGCAGACCTGGCGCGCCTACGGCGGTGCGGGCTACCCCCACACCAGCAGCCGCGAGACCCAGATCGCCGTGGCCACCCGCCTGCGCGACGCCCGCGGCGGGTACGGCGCCTGGCCGTCCTGCTCGGCCAAGCTGGGCCTGCCCCGCTGACGCGTCCGCCCCGCACCTACGCTGGGCCACATGACTGACACCTCCGCCGGCCCGAGACTCCTCGGGTCGGCGGAGGTGCGTCTGCTCGCCGCCGAGCTCGACCTGCGCCCCACCAAGCAGCGCGGCCAGAACTTCGTCATCGACCCCAACACCGTGCGCCGCATCGTGCGCGAGTCGGGCGTGACCGGCAGCGACGTCGTCGTCGAGGTCGGCCCCGGCCTGGGCTCGCTGACCCTCGCGCTGCTCGAGGTGGCCGGGCGGGTGGTGGCCATCGAGCTCGACGAGCTGCTCGCCGGGCGGCTGCCGCGCACCATCGCCGAGCACGCTCCCGCGCAGGCCGAGCGTTTCGAGGTGGTGCTGGGCGACGCCATGCGCATCACCGAGGTGCCCGGCCCGCCGCCGACCGCGCTGGTGGCCAACCTGCCCTACAACGTCTCGGTGCCGGTGCTGCTGCACCTCCTCGCCCTGCTGCCCTCCCTCGAGCGCGGCCTGGTGATGGTGCAGAGCGAAGTCGCCGACCGGCTCGCCGCCCGCCCCGGCTCCAAGGTGTACGGCGTCCCGTCGGTCAAGGCCGCCTGGTACGCCGACGTGCGCCGCGCCGGCGCGATCGGGCGCAACGTCTTCTGGCCCGCGCCCAACGTCGACTCGGGCTTGGTGGCCTGGACACGCCGCGAGCCGCCGGCCACGACCGCGACCCGCGAGCAGGTCTTCGCGGTCGTCGACGCCGCCTTCGCCCAGCGCCGCAAGGCGCTGCGCGGCGTGTTGCGCTCGCTGGCCCCGGCCGAGCGGGTCGACGCCGCCCTCGAGCAGGCTGGGGTCCCGCCGCTGGCCCGCGGCGAGACCCTGACGGTGGAGGACTACGTGCGCATCGCCGAGGCGCTGGACGACCAGCTGCCCCAGGACCCCCAGGACCCCCAGGAGGCTGCCGGATGAGCACCACCGTCCGGGCCCCCGCCAAGATCAACCTCCACCTCGGCGTCGGGCCCCTGGGCGAGGACGGCTTCCACCCCCTCGCCACCCTCTACCAGGCCGTCGGGCTCTACGACGACGTCACCGTCTCCGACCAGCTCGAGTGGTCGGTGCACCTGCGCGGCGACGGGCGCATCGACCTCGCCGAGGTGCCCGCCGACGACGACAACATCGCGCTGCGAGCCGGGCGCGCCCTGGCCGCCCACCACGGCCTCGACCGGGCCGCCAAGGTCGAGATCCGCAAGGGCATCCCGGTGGCCGGCGGGATGGCCGGCGGCTCCGCCGACGCCGCGGCCACCCTGGTCGCCCTCGACCGGCTCTGGGACCTGCAGACCCCCGACGACGAGCTGCTGCGCCTGGCCGCCGGGCTGGGCAGCGACGTGCCGTTCGCGCTGCTCGGCGGCACCGCGGTCGGCAGCGGGCACGGCGAGCTGGTCACCCCGGTCGCCGACAACGGCTCGTGGTGGTGGGTGGTGGTCGAGAACGACGCCGGCCTGGCCACCCCCGGCGTCTACCGCGCCTTCGACGAGCTGCACGCCGGGCGCGACGTACCGGCCCCCGAGATCCCCGCCGCGCTGCACGACGCGCTGCTCGACGGCGACGTCGAGCGGCTGGCCCGCCTGCTGCGCAACGACCTCCAGGAGCCCGCCCTGCGGCTGCGACCCGAGCTGGGCGCCACCTTCGACGACGCCCTGGCCGCCGGCGCGCACGCCGCGCTGCTCTCGGGCTCCGGGCCCAGCGTGCTGCTGCTGTGCGGCGACCGGCACCAGGCCGAGGCGGTCGACGCCGAGCTCGCCGAGCGCGGGCACCGGCGTACGTCGGTGGTCCCGGCGCCGGTCGCCGGCGCGCACGTGGTGGAATACGTCTGATGGCCGCCGCTAACCTGCTGAACCTCGAGAAGGTCTCCAAGTCCTACGGCGTGCGCCCGCTGCTGACCGAGGTCTCCCTCGGCGTCGGCGAGGGGATGCGCATCGGCATCGTGGGCCGCAACGGCGACGGCAAGACCACGCTGCTGGAGGTGATGACCGGCCTCGAGGAGCCCGACTCCGGACGGGTCTCGATGAGCCGCGGCCTGCACGTGGGCTACCTGCACCAGGGCGACGAGCTGGTCGACACCCACACCGTGCGCGAGGCCGTGCTCGGTGGCCTCGAGGACCACGAGTGGGCGGCCGACCAGAAGACCCGCGAGGTCGTCGAGGAGCTGCTCGCCGGCGTCTCGCTCGACCGGCCGGTGCTCGGGCTCTCCGGCGGGGAGCGCCGGCGCTGCTCGCTGGCCGCGCTGCTGCTCGGCGACCACGACCTCATCGTGCTCGACGAGCCCACCAACCACCTCGACGTCGAGGCGGTCGCCTGGCTGGCCGGGCACCTCAAGAAGCGGGCCTCCGCGATGGTGGTGGTGACCCACGACCGCTGGTTCCTCGACGAGGTGTGCCAGTGGACCTGGGAGGTCCACGACGGCGTCGTCGACGCCTACGAGGGCGGGTACGCCGCCTACGTGCTGGCCAAGGCCGAGCGCGCCCGCCAGGCCTCGGCCTCGGAGGCGCGGCGCGCCAACCTGGCCAAGAAGGAGCTGGCCTGGCTGCGCCGCGGCGCCCCGGCCCGCACCGCCAAGCCGAAGTTCCGCATCGAGGCCGCCAACGCCCTCATCGAGGACGTGCCCCCGCCGCGCGACCGGCTCGAGCTGCAGAAGTTCGCCACCCAGCGGCTGGGCAAGCAGGTCCTCGACGTCGAGGACGTCGACCTGCAGCGCGGCGAGCGCTCCCTGCTCACCGGCGCCACCTGGCGCCTGGGCCCCGGCGACCGGGTCGGGCTGGTCGGCGTCAACGGCGCCGGCAAGACCTCGGTGCTCTCGCTGCTCTCCGGCGACCTGGAGCCCACCGCCGGCAAGGTCAAGCGCGGGCGCACCGTCGCGATGCGGCACCTGACCCAGCAGCTCGACGACCTCGACCCCAACGCGCGGGTGCTGCCGATGGTGGAGTCCTACCGCCGGGTCGTGAAGACCGACGGCGGCGAGATCAGCGCCACCTCGATGCTGGAGCGCTTCGGGTTCACCGGCGACAAGCTCACCGCGCGCATCGGCGAGCTCTCCGGTGGCGAGCGGCGCCGCTTCCAGCTGCTGATGCTGCTGCTCGAGGAGCCCAACGTGCTGCTCCTCGACGAGCCGACCAACGACCTCGACATCGACACCCTGCAGGTGCTCGAGGACTTCCTCGACGCCTGGCCCGGCACCCTCGTCGTGGTCTCCCACGACCGCTACTTCCTCGAGCGGGTCACCGACTCGGTCTGGGCGCTGCTCGGCGACGGGCAGGTCTCGATGCTGCCCCGCGGCGTCGACGAGTACCTCGAGCGCCGCGCCCAGGGCATGGCCCCCACCGGCGCGGGCGCCGGGGCGGGCGCGGGGGCCGGCGGCGGTGACGTACCGACCTCGAAGCGGGCGAAGCCCGGCTCGGCCGAGGAGCGCGCCGCCCGCAAGGCCGTCACCCGGGTCGAGAAGGCCATCAAGCGCCTCGACGCCCGCGAGGCCGAGCTCAACGCCCAGGTGCTCGAGCACGCCTCCGACCACGCCAAGGTCGCCACCCTCGGCGCCGAGCTCAGCACCCTCGCCGCCGAGAAGGACGAGCTCGAGATGGAGTGGCTCGAGGCCTCCGAGCTGCTGGAGTAGGCCCTGCCGTCGGTTCTGCGCGGCCGTGGCGAGGTCAGCTGAAGGGCGTGAGCAGGGTGCGCAGCAGGTCGCCCAGGCGCTCGCGGTCGGCGTCAGGGAGGTCGGCGAGGAAGCCGCGCTCGGCCTCGAGCAGGGCGGTGAACGCACTGTCGACGGCGCTCTTGCCCTCGGGGGTCAGGCGCACCTTGACGCCGCGCCGGTCGGCGGGGTCGGGCAGCCGCTCCACGAGCCCGCGGGCGACCAGCCGGTCGACGCGGTTGGTCATCGTGCCGCTGGTCACCAGGGTCTCGCGCAGCAGCCGGCCGGGGGAGAGCTCGTACGGCGTGCCGGCCCGGCGCAGCGCCGCCAGCACGTCGAACTCCCACGACTCGATGCCCTCGGCGCTGAACGCCGCGCGGCGGGCCAGGTCGAGGTGGCGCGAGAGCCGGCTGATCCGGCTGAACACCTCGACAGGGCCCAGGTCGAGGTCGGAGCGCTCGCGCGCCCACGCCTCCACCAGCTCGTCGACCTCGTCCCGCATGGGGGCAGCCTAGCGCCTGTCGAGATTCTCGACGTCAAGAGACCTGGTGCGGGCCTCGACCCGGAGCGAGTCTCTTGACATCAAGATAAATGCGGAGCAGGATCGAAGTATCTTGACGTCAAGAGACTTGGAGCAGGCATGGACCACACCTGGGACCCCCAGCGCTACCTGACGTACGCCGACGAGCGCGGCCGCCCCTTCGTCGAGCTGGTGGCGCGGGTCGGGGCCGCGGCCCCCCGCACCGTCGTCGACCTGGGCTGCGGCCCCGGCAACCTCACCGCCCTGCTGGCCACCCGTTGGCCCGGGGCCCGGGTGGTCGGCCTCGACTCGAGTCGGGAGATGGTCGAGACGGCCCGGCGCGACGTCGGCGAGGTCGCTGGGGTCGACTTCGAGCGGGCCGACCTGCGCGAGTGGCTCGAGGCCGGGGGAGAGCCGGTCGACGTGCTGGTCTCCAACGCCACCCTGCAGTGGGTGCCCGCCCACCTCGACCTCCTGCCGGCGCTGCTCGAGCGGGTCGGTCCGGGCGGGTGGCTGGCGGTGCAGGTGCCGGGCAACTTCGACCAGCCCAGCCACACGCTGCGCACCGAGCTGGCCGCGCAGGCGGCGTACGCCGAGCACACGCGGGGTGCGGCGGTGCCCGCGGGCCACGACCCGGCGACGTACCTCGACGCGCTGGCGCGTCTCGGGGCGCAGGTCGACGCCTGGGAGACCACCTACCTGCACGTGCTCACCGGCGAGGACCCGGTCTTCACCTGGGTCAGCGCCACCGGCGCGCGCCCCACGCTGCAGGCGCTGCCCGACGAGCTGCGGCCGGGCTTCGAGGACGAGCTGCGCCGCCGGCTGCGCGAGGCCTACCCGCCCGGGCCGGCCGGGGTGGTGCTGCCCTTCCGGCGCGTCTTCGTGGTCGCCCACAAGCCGGCCCACCAGTCGGAGGGGGCGCGGTGATGCGGCTTCACCACGTGCAGGTCTCCTGCCCGCCCGGTGGCGAGCAGGCCGCCCGTCGCTTCTGGGTCGAGGGGGTCGGCATGGTCGAGGTCGACAAGCCGGTGGCGCTGCGGGCCCGCGGCGGCGCCTGGTTCCGCTCGTACGACGCCGCCGGCGCGGTGGGCGCCGAGGTGCACGTGGGCGTCGAGGAGCCGTTCGCCCCGGCGCGCAAGGCGCACCCCGCGCTGGTGCTGGACTCGGTGGCGGCGCTGGACGCGCTCACCGACCGGCTGGCCGGGCTGGGCTTCGACGTCGACCTGACCGAGCGGCGCACCTTCGAGGGCCACGAGCGGGCGCACGTGCGCGACGCCCACCGCAACCGCGTGGAGCTGCTGGCGCCGGCGTAACCCGGCCCGACCTGCGGCGTTGTGCACACGACGCCCCGACCGGGGCGCACCAGCCAGAGGGGCCTGCTCATGAGTGCGACCACCAGCCTGACCGCTGAGCCGGCTGAACCGGCGGCGGTCGCCTCCGTCGACATGACCGCCGTCAAGAACCGGGTCAAGCGGGCCCAGGGCCAGCTCGGCGGGGTGCTGCGGATGCTGGAGGAGTCGCGAGACGTCTCCGACGTGGTCGTGCAGCTCAAGGCCGTCTCCCGGGCGCTGGACCGGGCCGGCTTCGCCATCATCTCCGCCGACCTGCGCCGCCAGGTCGCCGAGGGCGAGACCCTGCAGCCCGAGGACCTCGACCGCCTCGAGCGCTGGTTCCTCTCCCTGGCCTGAGTCCGCCCGGCGCCTGCATGAGTCCCCGGCCGGCCGGGGACTCCTGCGCTTGTCAGGTGTTGCAACACCCGACAAGCGCAGGAGCCCCCTGACAAGCCCCGGCCCACACCCGAAGTTACCGAGCGGTAATCTGAGCCCCATGACCCTGTCCTCGCCCTGTGGCAGCGCGCCACCTCCCTGCCCGTCGTCGGCGCCACGGTCGGCGCGCGCGTCTTCAGCGTCGCCTTCGCGCAGAAGGCGCCGTACTTCGCGACCATCCGCCCGCGCTTCACCGTCATCGAGCCGAACCACGCCGAGCTGGTGCTGCCCAAGCGCCGCCGGGTGCACAACCACATCGGCACCGTGCACGCCATCGCGCTGTGCAACGGCCTCGAGGCCGTGATGGGGGCGCTGGCCGAGGCGAGCGTGCCCGCCGACAAGCGCTGGATCCCCAAGGGGATGGAGGTGGCCTACACCGCCAAGGCCACCAGCGACATCACCTGCATCGCCGAGACCGACCCCGAGCAGTGGACCTCCGACGACCCCGACCTCGCCGTGCGCGTGCGCGGGGTCCGCGACGACGGCACGGTCGTGGTCGAGGGCGTCATCCGGCTCTGGGTCACCCCCAAGGCCTGAGGCGTACGCCGGCAGCGGCGCGAGCGCTCAGGCCCCGCCCACCGCGGAGCCGACCTGCGCGGTCGAACCGCTCGCGCGCCCCATCCGCCGCTCGACGTACTCGGCGAGCTTGGAGAGCCCGTAGTTGATCAGGATGAAGATCGCACCGACGATCAGCAGCGACTGGATCGGGTTGTCGAGGTTCTGCGAGATCTGGTTGCCGCGGCGCAGCAGCTCGAGGTAGCCCAGCCCGATGACGGCCACCAGCGAGGTGTCCTTGAGGACCACCACCAGCTGGCTGATCAGCGCCGGCAGCATCACGCGGAAGGCCTGCGGCAGCAGGATCGAGCGCATCGCCTGGCCGTTGGTCAGACCGACGGCCAGGGCGGCCTCGCGCTGCCCGCTGGGCAGCGAGCCGACGCCGGCGCGCAGGATCTCCGCGATGATCACCGAGTTGTAGAGCGTCAGGCCGATGACCAGGTACCACAGCGCCGGCTCGCCGGGCAGCACCGAGACGTCGATCCCGATCTCGACCATCGCGCGCCACACGAAGACGATCGTGACGACCACCGGCAGCCCGCGGAACAGCTCGATCCAGGCCACGACCGGCACCCGCCAGCCGCGGCCGAGCATCATCCGCGCCACCCCGAGCAGCACGCCGACCAGCAGCGAGAGCACGATGGCCAGGGACGCCGCGATGAGCGTGGCCGCGAGGCCGCGGCCGACCAGCGTCCAGACCTGGCTGAAGGTGTCGTCGGAGGGGTTGATCCAGGGGTTCCACAGGTCGGCGTCGAACTGGCCGCGGTCGGCCAGGCGCAGCACCACGAGGACGGCGAGGCCGAGGAAGGCGAGGACCGCCACCGCCGTCCCGATCCGCGCGCGGCGAACGGCGCGGGGGCCGGGAGCGTCGTAGAGGACCGAGGTCTGGCTCATCGTGCGATCGCCACCTTCCGCTCGATGACCGCCAGCAGCGCGCCGCCGGTCAGGGTGATGACGAGGTAGCCGATCGCGACGCCGGTGAGCACCGGGATGTAGGAGTAGCCCTGGGCGCTGGTGAGGTTGCGCCCGGCGCTCCACAGGTCGCCGCCGACGCCGAACGCGCCGACGACCGCGGAGTTCTTGAACATCGCGATCTGCACGCTGCCCAGCGGCGGCACCGTGGCGCGCAGCGCCTGGGGCAGCACGACCTGGGTCAGGGTCTGGGTGAAGGGCAGGCCGATGGCCCGGGCGGCCTCCGCCTGGCCGGCCGAGACGGAGTTGATGCCCGAGCGGATCGCCTCGCAGACGAACGCGGAGGTGTAGATGATCAGCCCGGTGACGCCGAAGACGTAGAAGCTGGTGTTGATGCCGAGCTCCGGCAGGCCGAAGGCCATGAAGAACAGCACGATCGTCAGCGGGCAGTTGCGCACCACGGTGACCCACGCGGAGCCGAAGGCCCGCAGCGAGGCGACCGGGGAGACCCGGAACGCGGCGATCAGGGTGCCGAGCAGCAGCGAGCCCACGAGGCTCCAGCCGATGATGCTCAGCGAGCGCAGGAACCCCGACCAGTACAGGTCCAGGTTGTCGATCACCGGTTCCACGGTGGGTCCTCTCGATGAGCCGGTGGGGGCGCGGGCCGCGCCCCCACCGGTCAGGGGTGCTTCAGTGGAGCGTCAGGCGCACGGGGCGGGCTCGGGGAGCTCGGGGGTCTCGGTGCCCTCGACCTCGCCCGCGGTGGCCTCCCAGGCCGCGGTGTAGGCGTCCTCGTTGGCGGCCAGCGTCTCGTTGATGAACTCGCAGAACTCGGTGTCACCCTTCTCGATGCCGATGCCGTAGGGCTCCTCGGTGAACTGCTCGCCGACGAGCTTGAAGTCGCCGCCGCTCTCGTCCACGAAGCCGAGCAGGATCACGTTGTCGGTGGTGACGATGTCGACCTGGCCGTTGCCCAGGGCGTCGGCGCACTTGTCGTAGATGTCGAAGAGCACCAGCTGGTCGTCGGAGGCCAGGTACTCCTTGATCTGCTCGGAGGGGGTCGAGCCGGTGACCGAGCAGACCTTCATGTCGGGGTTGTCCGCGATGTCCTCGGGGCCCTCGATGGAGTCGTTGTCGGCGGTGACCATCAGCTGCTGGCCGGCCTCGTAGTACGGCCCGGCGAAGGTGATCCGCTCGGCGCGCTCCTCGTTGATCGTGTAGGTCGCCACGACCATGTCGACGTCGCCGTCCTCGATCACCTGCTCGCGGATGTCGGAGGAGGCCTGCTTCCACTCGATGTCCTCGGGCGCGATGCCCATGGCGCCGGCGATGATCTTGGCGACCTCGACGTCGAAGCCCTCGGGGGTGTCCTCGAGGCCCAGGAGGCCGAAGCCGGGCTGGTCGAACTTGGTGCCGACGGTCATCGAGCCGGCCTCGGAGAGCTCGGCCATGGTGGTGCCGGCCTCGAACTCGGCGTCGGTGACGACCTCCGGCTCGCTCTCGCTGTCACCGCCACAGGCGGCCAGGGATCCGGCGAGGACGACGCCCGCGAAGGCTGCCGTGAACTTGGTCAGACGCATCGTTCTATCTCCTTTGTCGGCGGAACTGAGTGGTGCGGGGTGCTGCTGGATCAGTGCTGGCTCAGTGCTTGAGGATCTTGCTGAGGAAGTCCTGGGCGCGCTCGCTGCGCGGGTTGGTGAAGAACTCCTCGGGGGTGTTCTCCTCCACGATCGCGCCGTCGGCCATGAAGACGACCCGGTCGGCGGCGGTGCGCGCGAATCCCATCTCGTGGGTGACCACGACCATGGTCATGCCCCGCTCGGCGAGGTCGACCATGACGTCGAGGACCTCCTTGATCATCTCGGGGTCCAGCGCCGAGGTCGGCTCGTCGAAGAGCATCACCTTGGGGTCCATCGCCAGGGCGCGGGCGATGGCCACGCGCTGCTGCTGGCCGCCGGAGAGCTGGGCGGGGTACTTCTTGGCCTGGTGGGCGATGCCGACGCGGTCGAGCAGCTCCATCGCGCGCTTGTCGGCCTCGGCCTTCTTGATGCCGCGCACCTTGATCGGCCCGAGCGTGACGTTCTCGAGGATCGTCTTGTGGGCGAAGAGGTTGAAGCTCTGGAAGACCATCCCGACCTCGGCCCGCAGCGCCGCGAGCGCCTTGCCCTCCGCGGGCAGCGGCTGGCCGTCGAGGGAGATCTCGCCCTTGTCGATCGTCTCGAGCCGGTTGATCGCCCGGCACAACGTGGACTTGCCGGAGCCCGACGGGCCGATCACCACGACGACCTCACCGCGGTGGACGGTGAGGTCGATGTCCTGCAGCACGTGCAGGTCGCCGAACCACTTGTCGACGTGGTCGAGCACGACCAGCGGTTCTCCGGTGGCGGCGCTGGGTTCCGACGACGTCTGCTCAGCGGTCATGACAGACGACCCTAGCCACACCCGGCCGGTCGGTGCCACGCTCAGGCTGCTCTCAGGTGGTCACATCTTCATTGCGTTTTCGCTGTCCAGCGGCCGTCGCAGTCGGGGCCGCCGCCAGGAACACGGGGTTGGTCAGGGCCACGACCGGCGCCGCCGGCACCCCCGCCAGCGGGTCGAGCACGGGCGCCCCGTCGGTGCGGCGTACCTCGGCGCGCACGAAGGGGGCCACCCCCGCGGGCACCTGCAGCGACACCTCGGCGCGGCCCTCGTCGTCGCTCGCCGCCCCCGCCAGCGGACCCAGCGGGCCCCAGAGCTGCGCCAGGCAGCCGGGCACCCCGCCCACCTCGAGGCGTACGTCGACCAGGTCGGTCGCGGCGGCGCCCAGGCTCTCGCCGCACCCGGCCGTGCGTCCGGCGAGGCTCGCCCGGAAGTCGAGCTCGACCTGCGAGGACTCCGCCAGCCAGGCCCGCCCGCGGCGCAGCCCGCGCACGACCGCACCCACCGAGAGCTGCTCGGCGTGCACCACGGTCTGGGCGCGGCCCACCTGCTGGCCGTCGTGGTGGCTGTCGGAGGAGCCGACGGCCGGCACGAAGCGACCGGCCACCAGCAGCGCGTGCCACCGGGCCAGCGCGGTCTGGTCGTCGAGGGTCCACGGCCCGTTCCACAGCTCGACCGCGTCGACGTCGTCGTAGCCGTACTGCCAGGTCGAGCCGGCCGTCGGCGCGAACGGGTGCGCGGCCACCGCCAGCCCGCCCAGGCTGCGCACCCGGTCGGTGAAGCGGGCCAGCTGGTCGTCCTCGGGCCGGTAGCGCCAGTCGATCCAGGCACCGGCGGGTTGGCCGAGGGTGAGGCAGTGCCCGGCACGGGTGGTGACCTCCTCGCCGGGGATGACCAGGAAGTCGTCGGGCACGTGGCGGCCCCAGGTCAGGTGCGCGGAGGTCGTGTTGTGCTCGGTGGAGGCCAGGAAGTCGAGCCCGGCGTCGCGGGCCAGCGCCAGCAGGCTGCGCTGGGTGTGCCGGCCGTCCGAGTGCACGGTGTGGGTGTGCAGGTCGCCGCGGTACCAGCCCGGGCCGGTGCCGCGGACCCGTCGGGGCGCGGGGCGGGGGCGGAAGCGCCGACCCCGGGACCCGCGGTGCAGGGTCACGGTGACGCTCCACTCGACGCCCGGCGGCACGACGGTGAAGGGGCCGAGCACGACGTGCCAGGTGCCGGCGGTGATCGGGCCGGGCAGGTAGCCGGGGGTGGCCCGGCTGCGGCTGATGCTGAAGGAGTCACGGGCCCCGCCCGACCAGCCGCGGAAGCCGGCCGCGTCGCCGAGGTCCTTGCCGGAGGCGTCGAAGATGCCGATGTCGATGATGTTGAGGGAGACACCGGCGCCGGTCTCGAGCCTGTCGTAGTCGTAGCGCACGTCGATGCGGGTGGTGCCGCGAGGCACCTCGACCGGCAGGTAGTGCCAGTCGGGGTCGCCGACGCCGGTGAACCGGCCGCGGTAGACCAGCCCCGCCGCGGTGTCCCCGTCAGCAGCGGTGGCCCCGGTCGGCGGCACCAGGACGGCCGACGCGCCGGCCAGGCCCGCGCCCAGGACGGTGCGTCGGCTCGTGGGAGCGGGGGAGGAGGAGTGGTCGCACACACCGCTCCAACGAGCAGCCCGGGGGCGGGTGATGGCCGGGACGACGGATTCGGGCGGTCCCACCGCGCCGCCGTACCCTGGGACGGTCATGACTGCCACCACCGCCCCGCCCGAGGCCGCGCCCCGCACCTACGAGGTCAAGACCTACGGGTGCCAGATGAACGTCCACGACTCCGAGCGCCTGACCGGGCTGCTGGAGGACGCGGGCTACGCGCCGTTCGACAAGCAGGGCGCCGAGGCGGGCGACCAGGCCGACGTCGTCGTCTTCAACACCTGCGCCGTGCGTGAGAACGCCGACAACAAGCTCTACGGCAACCTCTCGCACCTCGCGCCGATCAAGGCCGCGCGACCCGGCATGCAGATCGCCGTCGGCGGCTGCCTGGCCCAGAAGGACCGCGCCACGATCACCGACCGGGCGCCGTACGTCGACGTGGTCTTCGGCACCCACAACATCGGCTCGCTGCCGGTGCTGCTCGAGCGGGCGCGGGTGCAGGAGGAGGCCCAGGTCGAGATCCTGGAGTCCCTCGACGTCTTCCCCTCGACGCTGCCCACCAAGCGCGAGTCGGCGTACGCCGCGTGGGTCTCGATCTCGGTCGGGTGCAACAACACCTGCACCTTCTGCATCGTCCCGGCGCTGCGCGGCAAGGAGAAGGACCGCCGACCCGGCGACATCCTCGCCGAGATCCGCGCGCTGGTCGCCGAGGGCGTCTCCGAGGTGACCCTGCTGGGCCAGAACGTCAACGCCTACGGCGTGGAGTTCGGCGACCGGCAGGCCTTCTCCAAGCTGCTGCGGGCCTGCGGCGACATCGAGGGCCTCGAGCGGGTGCGCTTCACCAGCCCGCACCCGGCCGAGTTCACCGACGACGTCATCGAGGCGATGGCCGAGACGCCCAACGTGATGCCGAGCCTGCACATGCCGCTGCAGTCGGGCTCCGACAAGGTGCTCAAGGACATGCGTCGCTCCTACCGCTCCACCAAGTACCTCGGCATCATCGAGCGGGTGCGCGCGGCGATCCCCGAGGCCGCCATCACCACCGACATCATCGTCGGCTTCCCCGGCGAGACCGAGGACGACTTCGCCGAGACGCTGCGCGTGGTCGCCGAGTCGCGGTTCTCCTCCGCCTTCACCTTCCAGTACTCCAAGCGCCCCGGCACCCCCGCCGCGACGCTGCCCGACCAGGTCCCGCCCGAGGTCGTCAAGGACCGCTACGGACGCCTCGTCGACCTGGTCAACGAGATCGCCTGGGCCGAGAACAAGAAGAACGTCGGGCGCACGCTCGAGCTGATGGTCGCCGAGGGCGAGGGCCGCAAGGACGCCGAGACGCTGCGGCTCTCCGGCCGCGCGCCCGACAACCGCCTGGTGCACTTCGTCGCGCCGGACGAGGAGGTGCGCCCCGGTGACATGGTCACCGTCGAGGTCACCTACGCCGCCCCGCACCACCTGGTCGCCGACCGCGTGGTCTCCGTGCGGCGTACCCGCTCGGGCGACGCGTGGCAGGCCCGCACCTCCGCGCCGACCCCCGCCGGCGTCGGCCTGGGCATGCCCACCGTCGGCGTGCCCGCCCCGCTGCCCGACGCCCCCGCCTGCCGCTGACACCTCCCCTGTGGAGGAGCAGGTGCACCGAGCGCCGCGCCGCCGCATGCTCGTCGGGTGGACGACGAGTGCCTCCCCGTGGCGGAGGTCCTGACGACGCTGGGTGGGGTGGCCACGCGAGCGGCGCTGGTGCGTGCCTGCTCCCGGCGAGCCGTCGACGCCGCGATCGCCACGGGCGAGGTGGTGGCGCTGGCCCGGGGCCGCTACGCCCTGCCCGCCGCCGACGAGGCCCGGGCAGCGGCACACCGGGTCAGCGGGGTGGTCTCGCACCGCAGCGCCGCGTTGCTGCACGGGTGGGCGGTGGCGACTCCGCCTGAGCGGCCCGAGGTCACGGTGCCGCGCAACCGCAACGTCACCGTCGCCCACCGTGACGGGATCGCGCTGCGACTGGCCGACCTGCACCGCTCCGAGGTGGTCGACGGATGCACCTCGCAGGAGCGCACGCTGGTCGACTGCCTGCGCACGCTGCCGTTCCCCGAGGCGCTCGCCGTCGCCGACTCGGCGCTGCGCGACGGTTTCGGCCGGGAGCGACTACGCACGCTTGCGCCCGACGTCCGGGGCCCCGGCGGGCGGCAGGTCCGACGCGTGGCGGAACGGGCCGACGCTGCGGCTGCGAACCCGTTCGAGTCGGCCCTGCGAGCCATCTGCCTCTCGGTCGAGGGCCTGGTCGTCCGTGCCCAGGTCCCGGTGCGGGACCCGAACTGGCTGGGGCGCCCCGACCTGGTGGACGAGCGGCTCAAGGTCGCGCTGGAGGCCGACTCGTTCGAGTGGCACGGGGACCGCGCAGCCCTGCATCGCGACGCGCGTCGCTACAACGCCTTCGTGGCGGCGGGGTGGCTGGTGCTGCGCTTCTCGTGGGAAGAGGTGATGCTGCACGCGGACCGGGTAGCCGCTGTGCTGAGGGCGGTCGTAGTCGAACGGGCACAACAGAGGTGCCCGGGCTGCCGCACCGCGTAGTGCCGCGGCCCGCTCGGGCAGGGGCCCGCGTTGTGCCCGTTCGACTACGACGGGGCCGGGGGTCAGTCCTTGCTGCGGGGGTCGATGGAGGAGTAGCCGGCCTTCGGGGTGATCCCCTCGGGCTGTGGCTCCTCGCCGCCCCGGGTCTTCTCGGGCTTGTCGGGGTCGGGGACGCCGTGCTCGTCGGAGAGCGAGGTGTCCTTGACGCCGTCGGTCGCCTGCCGGCTCGAGCCGGTGGGGCCCTCGCGCTCGCTGCTGACGCCCATGTCGCCGGCGAGCTCGTCGTTGGAGTGGCGCGGGTCGTCGGGCTCGCGACCGGTGCGGGGGTCGGTGGGCCGGCTCATACCGGGGCCTCGTCGCTCGGCTCCACGGCCTCGGCGTCGGCCTCGGCGTCGGTGGCCTTGGTGCTGGTGTCCTCGCCCTCGCTCGTCTCGGCGGGGGCGTCCTCCGTGGCGGGGTTGGCGCTCGCGGAGAGGTCGGGGACGACCGGCTCGGGTGAGAGCTCCCCGAACGCGTCGACCCCGCCGGGCACCAGCTGGGGCTCCTCGGCCTGCGGTGTCGGCATCGGACCGAGGTCTGTCGCCTCGTCGTTGCTGTTCTCGTCGTTCATCTGCTGCGTCCTTCCTCGGGGGCCTCGGCGGTGCGCGTGGCAGCGTCGAAGCCGAAGGTGCTGTAGGGACTGGTCGTACCCCGCCGGAGGCTCTCCAACACCGCCAGCTCGTGGGGGACCACCGGGTTGGGCAGCGCGTCGAGCCCGTCGAGGGCGCACCAGCGCAGCCCGGCGGACTTCTCCGGCTCGACCACGCGCGGCTCGCCGCTCCAGGTCGAGGCGGTGAAGAAGAAGTCGATGCGCTCGTCGATCGGCTCACCACCGCGGGTGCGGTGCATGGCGGTGACGAACTCGAGGTCGAGGTCGCCGACCCCGATCTCCTCGCGCGCCTCGCGGTGCGCCGCGTCGTACGCCGTCTCGCCGCGCTCGACGTGGCCGGCGGCGGCCGCGGCCCAGTGCCCGTCCATGTAGCCGGTGCCGCGGCGCAGCTGGAGCAGCACCTCGACCCCCGTCTCGCCCTGGCGGAGCAGGAAGACGTAGGCGGCGGGCACCACCACAAACCGCCCGTGGTGCGGGTCGGTGTCGGTGCTGACAGTGCTGACGGGGCTGGTCACTGGCTGGGCTGGTCCTCGGAGGTCTCGGCGTTGCGCTCGTGCTCGGCCGGGGCCGGGTCGACCGGACGCTCGGCGTCGTCGCCGGGCAGCTCGCCCTCGTGCTCGCCGGGCGGGTCCTCCTCGGTGGGCAGCGGGCTCTCGTGGCGTTCCTCGGGCACGGGTGCGGTCACGGCGTGTCCTCCGTCCGGGGGTAGGTGGTGGGCGGGTTGTCGGGCGGGATGTCGTCGTTCTTGCCGTCGAGCCGGTCGAGGCCGTCCTTGGCCTTCGAGACGCCCTTGGCGATCTTGTCGCTGTGCTTGCCGCCGGTGCGCTTGTCGGCGGCCGCGGCGGCCTTGTCGATCCCGTCCGAGATCTTGTCGCCGTGCTTGTCGACGGCGTCGGTCACCTTGCCGCGCAGCTTGTCGATGTTGCGCTTGTCGAAGAAACCCATCTCGGCCTCCTGGTCGGTGCGGCTGGGGTCGTTGCCACACTAGTCACATGTCGCAGTCGGCCGGGACGCCCGAGGGGATGGGGAACGACCCCGCCTCCGTGCCCGTGGTGGTCGCGGTCGTCGGCGCGACCGCGTCGGGCAAGAGCGGGCTCTCCCTCGACCTGGCCGAGCGGCTCGGCGGGGAGGTGGTCAACACCGACGCGATGCAGCTCTACCGCGGCATGGACGTCGGCACCGCCAAGCTGCCCCTCGCCGAGCGGCGCGGCGTGCCGCACCACCTGCTCGACCTGCTCGAGGTGGGCGAGCCGGCCAACGTGGCTCAGTTCCAGGAGCAGGCGCGCGGCTGCATCGCCGAGCTGCGCGGGCGCGGCCGGGCGCCGGTGCTGGTGGGCGGGTCGGCGCTCTACACCCGCGCGGTGCTCGACCAGTTCGAGTTCCCTGGCACCGACGAGGCGCTGCGCGCCGGGCTCGAGGCCGAGGCCGACGAGCACGGCAGCGCCGCGCTGCACGACCGGCTCACGACGCTCGACCCCGAGGCGGCCGCGCGCATCGAGCCCGAGAACACCCGCCGCGTGGTGCGCGCCCTCGAGGTGGTCGAGCTGACCGGGCGACCCTTCAGCGCCTCCCTGCCGCGCCTGGTCTACACCGACCCGCGCACCGTGCAGATCGGCGTCGACATCGACCGGCCGACCCTCGACGCGCGCATCGAGCAGCGCGTGGAGCAGATGTTCGCCGACGGCTTCGTCGCCGAGGTCGAGCGGCTGCTGGCGGCGGGCCTGGCCCGGGGGCGCACCGCCTCGCGCGCCATCGGCTACCGCGAGGTGGCGGCGTACGTCGGCGGCGAGCTGGGCCTCGACGAGGCCCGTGAGCGCACCGTGGTGGCGACCCGGCGCTTCGCGCGGCGCCAGGACTCCTGGTTCCGCAAGGACCCGCGCATCGTGTGGGTCGACCACGACGACCCGGCGCGCGTCGACCTCGCGCTGGCCGCCGTCGAGCGCGTGTCGGCGGTCGGTGGCAGCATCGGTCCATGACCCGCACGACCTACTACGTGGCCTCGACGCTCGACGGGTTCATCGCCGACGAGCACGACGCCCTCGACTGGCTCTTCCGCCAGCAGATCGACGACGACGGCCCGATGGGCTACCCCGCGTTCATCTCCGGCATCGGCGCGCTGCTGATGGGGTCGACGACCTACGAGTGGGTGCGCACCCACGACGACGTCGCCGGCGGGTGGCCCTACGAGCAGCCCTGCTGGGTCTTCACCCACCGTGACCTGCCGCGCATCGAGGGCGCCGACCTGCGCTTCGCCAGCGGCGACGTGGCCGAGGTGTGGCCCGAGGTGCTCGCGGCCGCGGGCGGCAGCGGCGTGTGGGTGGTCGGCGGCGGCGGGCTGGCCTCGCAGGTCGCGGCCGCGGGGCTGCTCGACGAGGTCATCGTGTCGATCGCGCCCGTCGCGCTGGGCTCCGGGCGACCGCTGCTCACCGAGGCGTTCGACCTGCGCCTGGTCGACCTGGCGCGCAACGGCGACTTCGCGTGCGCCCGCTACGACGTCGTGCGCCCCACGGGCTGAGGGACCCGCACCGCACCCCTGGCGGGCATTGACGCCGAGGGGGGAGGGGCGCACCGTGGAGGCCCCCTCGTCCTGCTCGTCCTGCTCGGAGGAACGATGCGCCCCACCCGCCTGCTCGCGGCCACGACCGCCACCCTGCTCCCTCTCTCGCTGCTCGCCGCTGCCGCTCCCGCGGGCGCCGGCGAGACCCGCCCGCCCGACAAGTTCCCCACCGCCGTCGGCACCGGCGGCGCCGTGACCTCGGTCGACCCCGAGGCCACCCGCATCGGCCTGCGCGTGCTGCGCCGGGGCGGCAACGCGGTCGACGCCGCCGTCGCCACCGCCGCCGCGCTCGGGGTGACCGAGCCCTACTCCGCCGGGGTCGGCGGTGGCGGCTACCTGGTGCACCTCGACGGCCGCACCGGCGAGGTCTCGACCATCGACGGCCGCGAGACCGCGCCCGCGGCGATGCCGCGCGACGCGTTCATCGACCCCGAGACGGGCGAGCCCTACCCGTTCACCCCCGAGCTGGTCACCAGCGGCGTGTCGGTCGGCGTGCCCGGCACCCTGGCCACCTGGGAGACGGCGCTGCGCGAGTGGGGCACCCGCTCCCTGCGCCGCTCGCTGGCGCCGGCCGCCACGCTCGCGCGCCGCGGGTTCGTGGTCGACCAGACCTTCCACGACCAGACGGCCGACAACGCCGAGCGGTTCGCGGCCTTCCGCAGCTCGCGACGGCTCTTCCTGCCCGGCGGGGAGCCGCCCGCGGTCGGCAGCGTCTTCGAGAACCCCGACCTGGCACGCCTCTACGAGCTGGTCGGGCGCAAGGGCACCGGCCCCTTCTACCGCGGCCGGCTCGCGGCCCGGATCGCCAGGACCACCCGCAAGCCACCGGTGGTGCGCGACACCGACCTGCCGGTGCCGGCCGGCCACATGCGCCCGCGCGACCTGCGCCGCTACCGCACCCTGCAGCCCGACCCGGTCACCGCCGACTACCGCGGCCTGCGGGTGCACGGGATGGGCGGCTCCTCCAGCGGCGGCAGCACCGTGGGCGAGACCCTGCAGATCCTCGACACCTTCGACCTCGACGCGATGAGCGAGACCCAGGTGCTGCACCACCTGCTCGAGGCGAGCGCGCTCGCCTTCGCCGACCGGGCGGCGTACCTGGGCGACCGCGCGTTCGTCGACGTGCCCGACGAGCAGCTGCTCTCCGCGACGTACGCCGCCGAGCGCGCCTGCCTCGTCGACCCCGCTCAGGCCGCCACCAAGCCGATCGCCGCCGGTGACGTCGACGAGGCCGACGGGGCCTGCGACGAGGGTCCGCGCCCGCGGGGCGCCACGGCCCAGGACACCGAGAACGTCGAGACCACCCACCTGACCGTCGCCGACCGCTGGGGCGACGTCGTGTCCTACACGCTGACCATCGAGCAGACCGGCGGGTCGGGCATCGTGGTGCCCGGGCGCGGGTTCCTGCTCAACAACGAGCTGACCGACTTCAGCCTCACCTACGACGCCGACGACCCCAACCGCATCGAGCCGGGCAAGCGCCCGCGCAGCTCGATGTCGCCGACCATCGTCACCGAGCCCGACGGCACGCCCGTGCTCGCGCTCGGTTCGCCCGGCGGCTCGACGATCATCACCACGGTGCTGCAGCTGCTCGTCGACCACCTCGACCGCGGGCTCGACCTGCCGGCCGCGGTCGCCGACCCGCGCGGCTCGCAGCGCAACACCGCCGCGGTCACCGCCGAGCCCGCGTTCATCGACGCGTACGGCGAGGGGCTGCGCGCCCTGGGCCACGAGCTGCGCCCGGCCGGTGACGCGTTCACCAGCGCCGCCGAGATCGGGGCCGCGACCGCGATCGGCTTCGGGCCCGGTCGGCTGCTGACCGCCGTGGCCGAGCCGCAGCGGCGGGGCGGGGGTGACGCGCGGGTGCTCGAGCCGCGGCCCTGAGCGCGGCGGCGTACCGTGGCGGCGTGAGCAGCGCACCCCTCGACCGCAGCGCCTGGCGCGAGGTCGCCGACGTCGACGAGCTCGTCGAGCTGCTGGGCGAGCCGGCGCAGCGGGCCCGCGACAAGGTGCGGCACGCGCTGCTCGACGTCGACCGCGACTGGCTGGCCGCCTCGCCGTTCTGCGTGCTGGCCACCGCCGACGCGGAGGGCCGCTGCGACGTCTCGCCCAAGGGCGACCCGGCCGGGAGCCTGGTGCACGTGCTCGACGAGACGACGATCGCGATCGCCGAGCGCCCCGGCAACCGGCGGGCCGACGGCTACCGCAACGTGCTGGCCAACCCCCACGTCGGGATCGAGTTCGTGATCCCCGGGCGCGGCGACACGCTGCGGGTCAACGGACGGGCGAGGCTGGTGCGCGAGGCCGCCTTCCTCGACGAGCTGGTGGTGCGCGGGCACCGGCCGCTCCTGGCGCTCGTCGTCGACGTCGAGGAGGTCTTCTTCCACTGCTCCAAGGCGTTCCTGCGCTCCCGGCTGTGGGAGCCGAAGAGCTGGGACCCCGAGGCGCGGGTGCCCCGGCGTGCCGTGGTGGCCGCCGAGGTGGAGCCGAGCGGACGCAGCGTGGCCGAGCTCGACGAGTACTACGGACCCGGCTACGCCGAAGGGCTCTACCGATGACCTACCCCTTCCTCAAGGGCCACGGCACCCGCAACGACTTCGTGCTGCTGCCCGACCACGACGGCTCCGTGCACGGCGCCCTCGACGTCGAGCGGGTGCGCGCCCTCTGCGACCGCCGCGCCGGCATCGGCGGCGACGGGGTGCTGCGCGTGGTGCGCACCACCGCGCTGGCCGCCACCGACCCCGACGCCGCGGCGCTCGCCGAGGGCGTCGAGTGGTTCATGGACTACCGCAACGCCGACGGGTCGGTCTCGGAGATGTGCGGCAACGGCGTGCGGGTCTTCGCCCTGCACCTGCTGCAGGAGGGCCTGGTCGAGGCCGGTACGCCGATCCCGGTCGGCACCCGTGACGGCGTCAAGGTCGTCACCCCCGCCGGCGGCGCCCCGGAGGACGGCCTCACCGTCGACATGGGCGCGCCCCGCCTGGTCGGTCGCACCGAGGTGTCGGTGGGGGAGCGCGCCTGGCCCGCGCGCCACGTCGACATGGGCAACCCGCACGCCGTCGCCTTCGTCGACTCCCTCGACGACGCCGGGTCGCTGCTCGAGGCGCCCGGCCACGACGCCGGGGTCTACCCCGACGGGGTCAACGTCGAGTTCGTGGTGCGCCGCGGCCCGCGGCACGTCGCGATGCGGGTGCACGAGCGCGGCTCGGGCGAGACGTCCTCCTGCGGCACCGGCGCCTGCGCGGTGATGGTGGCCGCGGCCGAGGCCGACGGGGCGCTCGGTGCCGAGGGGGTCGAGGGCGCCGCGGGGGCGGCGTACCGGGTGGACCTGCCGGGCGGCACCCTCACCATCGCCCTCGACGCGGCCGGCCACGTGCTGATGACCGGCCCCGCGGTGGTCGTGGCCCGCGGCACCACCGACCTGTAGCCCGCGGGCCGAGCAGTCACTTCTGCACCATCGACCGGTCAGTGGTGCACCACCGACCAGTCACTCCCGCGCGAGGCGGTCGGGGCCGGACGATAGGTTGCGCGCCATGGACATCTCCGGAGCATCTGCCATCGTCACCGGCGGCGCGTCGGGCATCGGCGCCGCCGCCGCCCGCCAGCTCGCCGCCAAGGGCGCGACCGTGGTCATCGCCGACCTGCAGGCCGAGAAGGGCGAGGCCCTGGCCGCCGAGATCGGCGGCGTCTTCGCCCAGGTCGACGTGACGAACACCGACCAGATCAAGGCCGCCGTCGAGGCCGCCGCCGAGATCGCGCCGCTGCGCGCGGTCGTGAACTCGGCCGGCATCGGCTGGGCCCAGCGCACCATCGGGCGCGACGGCGACTTCGACTCGGCGCACGACCTGGCGGCGTACACGAAGGTGATCGCGATCAACCTGATTGGCACCTTCGACGTGACCCGCCTCGCGGCCACCGCGATGAGCCGCAACGAGCCCGACGCCGACGGTTGCCGCGGCGCGATCGCCAACCTGACCTCGGTCGCGGCCTTCGACGGCCAGATCGGCCAGGCGGCGTACTCCTCCTCCAAGGGCGGCGTCGTGGGCATGACGCTGCCGGTCGCGCGCGACCTGTCGGCGGCCGGCATCCGGCTCAACACCATCGCGCCGGGCTTGATCGACACCCCGATCTACGGCGAGGGCGAGCAGGCCGAGGCGTTCAAGGCCAAGCTGGGCGAGAGCGTGCTGTTCCCCAAGCGGCTCGGCAACCCCGACGAGCTGGCCTCGATGGTGGTCGAGACCATCACCAACTCCTACATGAACGCCGAGGTCATCCGCGTCGACGGCGGCATCCGGATGCCCCCCAAGTAGAAGTCGTCTCGTGCCCCTGGGCGTGGCCCCCGGGTCACCCTCAGGGGCACGACGCATTTGCAACACTCGACGCGTGGACCTCGCCCCCCGTCTGATCGACACCGTCACCCCCGCCGACCCGAGCGCGGTCGTGCTCGTGCTGCACGGCGGCGCCGACCGCCAGGACAGCCCCGGGGTCAGCCCCACGCAGCTCTCGGTGCTGCGGATGATCCCGGTCGCCAAGGCCGTCGCCCGCGCCGGTCGCGGCCGCCTCGCGGTGCACCGCCTGCTCAACACCCGACGCGGCTGGGACACCCACCACACGCCGGTCGACGACGTCGCCTGGGCGCTCGAGCAGGTGCGCGAGCGGTACGGCGACCGCCCGGTCGGCCTCGTCGGGCACTCGCTCGGCGGGCGGGCCGCCCTGCTCGCCGGCGGGCTCGACCCGGTGCGCTCGGTCGTGGCGCTCAACCCGTGGGTCTACCCGACCGACGGGGTGCCGATGCCGGGTCGCAGCGTGCTGGTGGTGCACGGCATGCGCGACCGCATCGCCCCGGCGGGCCGCGCCGAGACCGTCGCGCGCCGCATCGCGGCCCACACCGGCGTCGGCTTCATCCGCATCCCCGACGGCAAGCACGCGATGCTGCGCCACGGCCGCTCCTTCGACGCGTACGCCGCCCAGTTCAGCGCCGCCAGCCTGCTCGGCGCCGACGGTGTCGAGGTCTCCGGGCCGGTCGCCTCGGTGCTGGCCGGTGAGTCCTGGGTCACCGCCTGACCGCGAGCCGGCGCGAGTTCCGCACGAGCCGGCGTGAATTCCAGGAACTGGCGCCGGCTCGCGGTGAAGTGGCGCCGGCTCGCGTCAGGGGGTGAGGTCGACGACCAGGTCGGCCCGCTGCGCGGCGGCCTCGACGAGCGCGGCGTTGGCGTCGTCGACGCGTGCGACCCAGGCGCGGGCCTGGTCGGGGGTCTTGCCGAACTCGACGTGGCGGGCCACGAGCCGCTCGCGGCGCAGGTCGTCGTCGACGTGCAGGTGCCAGACGGTGTCGAGCTGCTCGCGCACCGCGCGCCAGCGGGGCTCGTCGAGCAGCAGGTAGTTGCCCTCGGTCACCACCTGGTCGGCCGTGCCCGGCACCGCCAGCGCCCCGGCCAGCGGCTGCTCGAGGTCGCGCTCGAAGGCGGGCGCCATCACCAGCGGCTCGCGCCGGCGCACCCGGCCCAGCAGGGCGGCGTACCCCTCGGCGTCGAAGGTCTCGGGCGCGCCCTTGCGCTCCAGCAGCCCGCGCCGGCGCAGCTCGACGTCGGCGAGGTGGAAGCCGTCCATCGGCACCAGCACCGCGCTCCGGGAACCGCCAGAGGACTCGCCCCAGGCCTCGACCAGCGCCGCGGCCCACGTGGACTTCCCGACGCCGGGGGAGCCGGTCAGGCCGAGCACCCGTCCGCGGGCCTCGCCGGCCAGGGCGGCGGGGTCGGGGGCGCTGAGTCGGCGGACCACGCCGCCATGCTGCCACCCCTGCGCCACCCGGTGGGATGAAAGTCGTTCGTGCCGGCGTTGAACCCGGCATACCCTGGAGGCATATGACGAACGCACCTGACTTCTCACTCGACGACGAGCTCGAGGCCACCGACGCGTGGGACGACGACGACGTCGAGTCCGGCTACGCCGACGAACCGGACCCCGAGGACGACCCCACGGTCGGCGCGATGGAGCTCGCGGAGCGCCACCAGCTGCGCCGCGTCGCGAGCCTGCGCACCGAGCTCGAGGACATCACCGAGGTCGAGTACCGCCAGCTGCGCCTCGAGCGCGTGGTGCTGGTGGGCGTGTGGACCGAGGGCAGCGTGCAGGACGCCGAGAACTCGATGGCCGAGCTCGCCCTGCTCGCCGAGACCGCCGGCTCCGAGGTGCTCGAGGCGCTCTACCAGCGCCGCCAGAAGCCCGACCCCGCGACCTACATCGGCCGCGGCAAGGTCGAGGGGCTCGCCGAGATCGTCGCCGCCACCGGCGCCGACACCGTGATCTGCGACGGTGAGCTCGCCCCGAGCCAGCTGCGCAACCTCGAGGACAAGGTCAAGGTCAAGGTCGTCGACCGGACCGCGCTGATCCTCGACATCTTCGCCCAGCACGCCAAGTCGCGCGAGGGCCAGGCCCAGGTCGAGCTGGCCCAGCTGTCCTACATGAAGCAGCGCCTGCGCGGCTGGGGCGGCAACCTGTCGCGCCAGGCCGGTGGCCGGGTGGCCGGCGGCGCCGGCATCGGCGGCCGTGGACCCGGTGAGACCAAGATCGAGACCGACCGCCGCCGCATCAACACCAAGATCGCCAAGCTGCGCGCCGACCTGAAGCAGATGAAGGTCACCCGCGAGGCCAAGCGCTCGGGCCGCGCCCGCAACGAGGTGCCCTCGGTGGCGATCGCCGGCTACACCAACGCCGGCAAGTCCAGCCTGCTCAACCGGCTCACCAGCGCCGGGGTGCTGGTCGAGGACTCCCTCTTCGCGACCCTCGACCCCACGACGCGGCGTACGACGACCGCCGACGGCCGGGTCTACACGATGAGCGACACCGTCGGCTTCGTGCGCCACCTGCCCCACCAGCTCGTCGAGGCGTTCCGCTCGACGCTGGAGGAGGTGGCCGCCGCCGACCTGATCCTGCACGTCGTCGACGGCTCGCACCCCGACCCCGAGGGCCAGCTCAGCGCGGTGCGCGAGGTGCTCGCCGAGGTCGACGCGGCCAAGATCCCCGAGCTCGTGGTGATCAACAAGGCCGATGCCGCCGATCCGCTGGTGATCTCGCGGCTGCAGGCCCGCGAGCCGCACTCGGTCGTGGTCTCGGCCAGGACCGGTGAGGGCATCGCCGAGGCGCTCGCGGTGATCGAGTCCGAGCTGCCGCGCCCCGCGGTCGAGATCGAGGTGCTGCTGCCCTACAGCCGCGGCGACCTGGTCAACCGGCTGCACCAGGAGGGCGAGATCGACAGCATCGAGCACACCGCCGACGGCTCGCTGGTGCGCGGACGCGCCAACGAGTCGCTGGCCGGCGAGCTCGCGTCGTACGCCGTGCAGCCCAGCGCCGTCGAGGGCGGCGCCCGGGGGTAGCCCCCGGGCGCGCCCGGCGCGGGGTCAGACGCCGATCCGGCCCCACGGCCCCCAGATCGCGAACGTCATGCCCCGGCTCGACTGGATGTTGACGTAGAGCGTGCGCCCGTCGTGGCTGAACGTGGAGCCGGCGAACTCGTCACCGAAGCGCTCGTCGCCGCTGCTGCTGCGCAGCCGGTTGAGGGCGATGTCCCAGATCCGGCCGCGCTGGGTCAGCCCGCGCAGGTAGTTGTCACCGCTGGAGTCCTCGCACACCACCAGGGTGCCCTGCTTGGAGGTGGTGATGTTGTCGGGCAGGTCGAGCACCATCGGGCCGGGCGACTGGAAGACGCAGCGCAGCTGCTGGCGCCGGGTGTCGTAGGCCCACACCTGGCCCGAGCCGTTGCCGTAGCCCGAGGGGCCCTCGGTGCCGGGCATCGCCGCGCCGCCGCCCTGGGTGGAGGTGAAGTAGATGGTGCCGCGGTCGTGGACCTGGCCCTCGAGCCGGGAGAAGTACGCCGCGCCCCGGGCCCAGCCCTGGCTGGCCACGTGGGTCAGCGCGGTGCTCTGCTCGGTCGGCGCCGGCTCGCCGGGCGTGTAGTCGTAGGTGGCGTCGGGCTCGGCGATGTCGACCCACTCCACGTCGTAGGTCGCACCCTGCTCCTGGTGGGCCTCGAGGTGGGCGTTGTCGACGCCCTTGACCTTGAGCATCTGCAGGCGCCCGCCGTCGCGCAGCTCGCGGACCTTCATCGGGTGCGCCGGCGGGCGGTAGCGGTAGAAGCCGGAGGCGAAGCCGAAGTCGTCCTCGGTGAGGTAGAGGTGGCCGCGGCGGGGGTCGAAGGAGACGGCCTCGTGGGCGAAGCGGCCGGCCGAGCGGATCGGCCGGCGGCTCGACTGGCCCGAGCCGGGCTGGTGGCTGACCGGCACCTCGAAGACGTAGCCGTGCGGCTGGGTCAGCGGCACGTTGGAGGTGCCGGTGAAGTCGGCCTCGACGTCGGGGCCGTTGACGGTCTCCTCGCAGGTGATCCAGGAGCCCCACGGCATCTGCCCGCCCGAGCAGTTCATCATCGTGCCGTTGAGGCTGGTGAACGAGCCGAGCACCCCGCCGCGGCGGTCGACCTGGACCGTGGTGGTGCCCCCGCCGGCCATCTCGTCGTACGGGTCGCCGGGCCCGAAGGCGGGCTGGGGGTTGTTGACCTCGTGGTTGCGCACCAGGACCGTGGTGCCGCGGGGGCCGCGGAAGGCGCCCATGCCGTCGTGGCGACCCGGCAGCGCGGTGCCGTCGGTGAGCACCACCGGGCCCTCGGTGTCGTGGAACGAGCGGTAGCGGAAGCCGCGCGGCAGGTGCAGGCGCACCGTGCCGTCGCGCAGGTCGCGCACCGGCACCAGCTCGACCGAGCGGGGTGGTCGGCCGCGCCCGGCCTCGGCGGGCATCGTGACCAGCCCGGCGAAGGGGCCGGCGGCGGCACCGGCGGCGCCGGTGCGGATCAGGGCGCGGCGGTCGAGGGACATCGGGCCTCCTGGGGCTGTGCTGGGTGTGCCGTCCAACGTAAGCCAGGTCACACTGCACGTCATCCCTCGCCGAGGAGGTCACGGTCTCCGCACGGGAGGGTCACGACCCGCCCCGAACCGCTGCGCCCGGGCGCGCGCGGGCGCACCATGGTGGTGTGCTCGGTCCGCTCTCGGTGCCGCGGCGGCGTCTGCTCCTGCTCGCGCCCGTCGCGCTGCTCGTCGCGCTCGCGGCCGTGCTCGTGGTGCTGGCCCCCGAGCGGGCCACCGGCTCGTACGCCGAGCGCTGCGAGCGGTTCGCCGTCGACGCCGAGGCCCGTGCCGCGGCCGTGAGCGGCACCGGCGCACCGGTGCTCGTCGTGGGCGACTCGTGGAGCGTCGGTCTCGGCCTGGCCGACCCGACGGCCTCGTGGCCCGCGCGGCTCGATGGTCGGGTGCACGTCGCGGGCTTCTCGGGCTCCGGCTTCTCGGCGCGCGCCTCGGGCTGCGGCGACGTCTCCTTCGCGACCAGGGCGCCCGTCGCGCTGGGCGCGCTGCCCGCCGAGACGCTGGTGGTCGTCGAGGGCGGCCTCAACGACTGGGACCGCTCCGCCGACGAGATCACCACCGGCTTCGAGGACCTGCTCTCCACCGTCGCGGGCCACCGGGTGGTCGTCGTCGGGCCCGCCGGCGCGCCGTCGCGGGCGGCGTACGTCGGGCGGGTCGACGCGCTGCTCGCCGAGCTGTCCGCGCGCCACGACGTCGCCTACCTCTCGGCGCTCGACGTCGACCTCGACTACCTCGACGACCGGCTGCACCTCACGCCCGCCGCGCACGCCGCGTTCGGCGACTGGGTGGCGGCGGGGGTGCGTGGCGCGGCGCGTCCGTGACCCGCGGCACCCGCCCTCCACAGCCCCCGGCCCGGGCCCGGGGAGGTGTCGGCGGGCGCGGCTAGGGTGCTCGGGTGCCTGAGACGTCCTCACCCGCCGCGACCGACGCCGCGACCGACGCCGCGACCCCGCCGCTGCTCAGCGACGCGCCGGTCGGGCCGGTGACGCGCCTGCTCGGCGAGGCCGTGAGCGCGCTGGGCGGTGCCGAGCGGCCGGGGCAGGTGCAGATGGCCGAGGCGGTCGCGCGGGCGTTCGTGGAGGAGGAGCACCTGCTGGTGCAGGCCGGCACCGGCACCGGCAAGTCGCTGGCCTACCTGGTGCCCTCGCTGCTGCACCGCGAGCGCGTCGTGGTGGCGACCGCGACCCTGGCGCTGCAGCACCAGCTGGTCGAGCGCGACATCCCGCGGCTGATGAAGGCGGTGGAGTCCTCCAGCGCCGGCAAGGACGTCGACACCTCCTTCGCGGTGCTCAAGGGCCGCTCCAACTACGCCTGCCTGCACCGGGTGCGCGAGGGCGTGCCCGACGACCAGGGCGCGCTGGTGCAGATGCCCGAGGGGTCGATGGGCCAGAAGGTCCTCGAGCTGCGCTCCTGGGCGGAGAAGCAGGCCGAGGACGGCGGGTCCGGCGAGCGCGACTCGGCCCCGCGCCACACCGACCGTGAGTGGCGCCAGGTCAGCGTCAGCCACCGCGACTGCCTCGGCGCCGCGCGCTGCCCCTTCGGCCAGGAGTGCTTCGCCGAGGTCGCGCGCGAGAAGGCGCACCGCTCCCACGTGATCGTCACCAACCACTCGCTGCTCGCGATCGACGCGATCGAGGGCGTGCCGATGATCCCCGAGTACGACGCCGTGGTGATCGACGAGGCCCACGAGCTGACCGCGCGGGTCACCCAGGCCGCCACCGACGAGCTGTCGGCGCTCGACGTCGAGCGCGCCGCCAAGCGCTCCCAGCGCCACGTCGACGGCTCCGAGGCCGACGACCTGGCCGATGCGGCCGACGCGCTGCGGGACGCGATGGCCGAGTCCGACGCGGGCCGGTTCGAGCGGCTGCCGGTGCACCTGGGCGACGCGCTGCAGCTGGTGCGCGACGCGGCCCGCGCGTGCGTGTCGGCGTACCCCAAGGACAACCCGAAGGACGGCGAGGGCGACCCGGGCAAGCAGCAGTCCAAGGGCATGGTGCAGGACGTCTTCGCGGTCGCCGAGCGGATGGCCGCCGACCTCGAGTCCGACGTGCTGTGGCTGGGCGAGGCCCGCGAGCGGATGCCTGCCCGGCTCCACGTCGCCCCGCTGGCGGTGTGGGGGCCGATGCGCGACAAGCTGCTCAGCGAGAAGACGGTGGTGCTGACCTCGGCGACCCTGATGCTCGGCGGCGACTTCGCGTCGGTGGCCACCAGCGTCGGGCTCAAGCCCACCGAACGGGTCGGGGTCGGGCGCGAGATCGCGCCGGGCGACGGGGTGCTGCCCTGGCGCGGCCTCGACGTGGGCAGCCCCTTCGACTACGGCCAGCAGTCGATCCTCTACGTCGCCCGGCACCTGCCGCAGCCCGGTCGCGACGGGCTGGTCAAGGCCCAGCTCGACGAGATCGTCGAGCTGGTCGACGCCGCCGACGGCCGCGCGCTGGGGCTGTTCTCCTCGCGGCGGGCCGCCGAGGCCGCGGCCGAGGCGGTGCGCGAGCGGCTGCCGCACCTGACGATCCTGGCCCAGGGCGACGCGCAGCTGCCCGAGCTGGCCAAGCAGTTCGTCGAGGACCCCCACACGGTGCTCTTCGGCACCCTCTCGCTGTGGCAGGGCCTCGACGTGCCCGGCGACACCTGCCAGCTGGTGCTCATCGACCGCATCCCCTTCCCGCGCCCCGACGACCCGTTGATGAGCGCGCGGCAGAAGGCGGCCGACAAGGCCGGCGGCAACGGCTTCATGCAGGTCGCGGCCACCCACGCGGCGCTGCTGATGGCCCAGGGCGCGGGCCGGCTGATCCGCACCACCTCCGACCGCGGCGTCGTGGCCGTCCTCGACCCCCGGCTGGCGACCGCGCGCTACGGCTCGTTCCTCAAGGCCAGCCTGCCGCCGATGTGGACCACCACCGACCCCGCCGTGGTCCGCAAGGCGCTGGCGCGGCTCGCCTCCTCCGCGAAAGACGTGTGATGCGTCGCGCCACCTCGGGTGCCGTCGTCGCAGCGCTGCTGCTGGCGGGGTTGCTGGCCGGTTGCTCTGGGGGAGCGAGCGGCGAGAACGGCGACACCACCGCGGCAGGCACCTCACCATCAACCGCCTCGTCGAGCCAACAGCGCGGCTGGCCGACCGTCGAGGTGCTCGAGGAGCTCGACCTCGGCGAGCCCGTGGCTCCGGCCGTCCCGCTCGACGGCGAGCCTGACGTCGCCTACGCCCGCGCGTACGCCGACTACCTGGCCGAGGAGCTGACCTACGCCCTGCGCACCTCGATCGCCGACCCCGAGCTGCGCAACGGCTCGTGCCAGGTCTGCGACCAGTTCGTGACGCTGGCCGATCAGCTGCGCGAGGAGCGCCTGTTGGTGCGCACCGAGCCCGTGCGTGCGGAGTTCGTCGGCATCAGCGACGAGCAGGTCCGACACATCGTCGAAACCGCCACGACCGTCTGGATCGATGTCGACCTGGTGTTCCCGGCCATGCAGCGGGTGGACGAGGAGGGGGTCGTCCAGGTCGAGGTCCCACCCAGCAGGCTCGCCACCCGGTTGGAGGTCGCCATCGTGACCCCGCACCCGAGAGTGTGGTGGACCATCACCGGCGAGACGGTCCAAGCGCCGCCCGGCCAGGCCTGAGACCTCGCCGGGACGTCATACAGGCGGGACGTCAGCGAGCCCAGCGACGTATGACGTCCGGGGGACCCGCTCGTAGGCTGGGGGCGTGCAGGTGGTGAGCTCGACGCCGACGGCCCAGGTGGCCCGGAGCCGTGGCACCGCGCCCGTGGGTGTCGGCCTGCTGGTCGCCGTCGCCGCCCTCGTGCTCGGAATCCTGGGCATGCACGCGCTCGGGTTGCACGGCGTCGGCGTCAGCCACGGCGCCCCGGCCTCGGGGGCCTCCGTCGCCCCGGCAGCTGACTCGACCGGGACGGCTGCAGAGCACGGTGCCCACCACGGCAGCGAGGCCGCGGCGGACGAGGGCCACGGCCTCCAGCACGGCGCCGCGGAGATGGTGGTGCTGTGCGCCGCCATGCTGGCCGCCGCCGCCGGCATGCTCCTGGCCCTGGCCGGCCTGCGGCACCGAGCACCGCCGGTGTGGGCCGAGCTGCGCGCCGCGCTGGCCCTGAGGGTCACCTCCCGCGACCGGCCGGGAGGCACGGGTCCACCAGCGGTGTGGGAGTTCTCCGTCGTCAGGTGCTGAGCAGCGCCGCGCCGCGCCCGACGTACGTCGGCTCCGCGCGGCACCGCCGCCCCGCACGATCCCCGGACCACCTGACACCAGGAGACACCCATGTCCCACCGCTTCACCCGCGCCCTGGGCGCGAGCCTGCTCGTCACCGCTCTCGCGACCTCTCTGGTCGCCTGCGGCGGCGAGGAGGCCGGCACCACCACGACCGAGCTCTCGGCCACCGAGCACAACGACGCCGACGTCGCCTTCGCGCGCGACATGGTCCAGCACCACGCCCAGGCGGTGGCCATGGTCGACCTGACCCGCGGGCGCGACCTCGACCCCGAGGTCGCGCAGCTGGCCGAGGGCATCCGCGACGCCCAGGTCCCCGAGATCGAGACCTTCAGCGACTGGCTGGGCGACTGGGACGAGGAGGTCCCGCCGACCATGCTCGACCACGCCAACGCCGGCCACGGCTCCGGTGACATGTCCGAGACCATGGAGGGCATGGACGACGCCATGCCCGGCATGATGACGGGCGCCGACATGGACGCCCTGCAGGACGCCGGCGCCGGTGACTTCCAGACGATGTGGCTCGAGATGATGATCGAGCACCACGAGGGCGCGGTCGAGATGGCCCGCACCGAGCAGGAGGACGGCCGCTACCGGCCGGCCGTCGAGCTCGCCGCCGAGATCGAGGAGAGCCAGGGCGTCGAGATCGAGACGATGCGCGGCCTCCTCGGCTGACCGGCCCCGCGGGACGTCATACGGGCGGGACGTCAGCGAGCCGCGGGAGGTATGACGTCCCGCGGCTCGCCCCGCTGCTGTGCCGGCCTACAGCCGAGAGCGCCCGTCGTACCCGCCCCGCGGCGGCTTGAGCCCGAAGAACGCCCCGACGGTGGGGGCGACGTCGGTGGTGCGGGCGTGGCGTGGGGAGACCGTGCCGGGGGTGACCGAGCGGTGCCCGCCGCCGATGAAGAACGGGATGGCGCGGGTCGCGGGGTGGCCGTGGTTGCCGGGGATGGGGTTGGAGAAGACGTCGGGGTCGCTGAAGCGCCAGCCGGCCCGGCAGAAGACCACCACGTCGCCCGACTCGGGGCCCAGGCGCAGCCAGTCGGCGCGGCGGTCCCAGGCCTTCAGCACGCCGGGCACGTCGGAGGCGATGCGGCGGATGCGGCGTACGGCCTTGTCGCGCTGGGCGCGCGGGCCGGTCCAGTAGACGAGGTCGGCGCCGCCGTTGTCGGCGATCGCGAAGCGCCCGGCCAGGAACGGGTCCTCGGAGAGCGGCCCCTGCAGCGAGACGATGCGGTCGGGGTAGGACCAGTCCATCGAGTGGTCGGCCAGCACGATGACGATCGAGTGCTCCCAGCGCCCCGAGCTCTTCAGCTCGGCCACGAAGTCGCCCACGAGCCGGTCGGTGTTGACCAGCGCGAGCCGGCGCGCGACCTCGAGGGTGGTGGGCCCGGTGAGGTCGGTGTGCCCGAGCCGGTCGACGTCGCCGAGGTTGACGAAGACCAGGTGCGGGTCGAACGTCTCGACCATGTCGAGCGTCGCGCGCATCGTGAACTCGTCAGGGGCGTGCCCCGAGATCGGCACGATCGGGAACGGCTCCCAGCGGTGCGTGGCCCGCTCGCCGAAGATGCCGTAGAGGTACTCCTTGCTCAGCACCGTGCCGGTGCGCAGTCCGCGCCGGTTGAGGCGTTCGATGACGGTGGGGAAGCGCAGGTCGGAGGGCCGGTCGAGGGTGCGGACGTCGCCCAGCTCGCGGTCGTAGACGGCATTGGCCGGCACGCCGCTGCGGTCGGGCCGCACCCCGGTCATCATCATCGTGTGGTTGGGGATGGTCTCCATCACCGGCATCGACGTGGCCCGCGGGTGGTGCACGCCGCCCTCGCGCAGCGCCAGCAGATTGGGCGTCAGGCCGCTGTCGATCTCCTCGGGCCGGCAGCCGTCGACGACGAGCACGTAGGCGCGCTTGCGGGTCGCGGGGCCGGCAGCCACGGCCGGGTCAATGCCGGCGAGCGTCGAGAACGCCAGGCCCGAGGCCGCGGCGGTCAGGACCGTACGCCGCCCGGCGCGGATCTCGCCGAGCCCACGGTCGAAGGGTGCCTGGCCGTCGGTGCGGCGGGGCGTGCTGGGCTCGCACATCAGCGGTCTCCGACCGGGGTCGCCACGCGCCGCACCGTGCTGGTGCCGGCGAGGGTCTCGAACGACGCGTCGTGCGTCGCGGTGGTCTGCTTGTCGTCGCGCGCGCCGATCACGAACCAGTCCATCTGGGTGCGCTCGGCGGTGATGTCGAGCACCGAGAAGCCGTGGTCGTCGAAGTTCAGGTACTTGATGTGGCGGTTGTTGGCCTGGATCGCGGCCTCCACCACCGGGGTCAGCGCGGGCTGGCCGGTGATGTCCTTGAGGTTGTTGGAGGTCACCGAGGAGCAGACGAGCTCGACGCCGACCGAGTCGCCGAGCACCGGGTAGGCCGAGGTGTCCAGCGGCAGGTCGCAGGCCCAGCCGGAGTGGATGTCGCCGGTCACGAAGACCACGTCCTTGACCTGGTGGTCGCGGATGTGGGCGAAGACCTCGCGCCGGTCGGCGGTGTAGCCGTCCCACTGGTCGACGTTGTACGGCGCGCCGTCCTGCGGCAGCAGCCCGGTGACGTTGTTGACGGGGTCGATGAGCTCGTTGGGCAGGTCGGCGAAGGTGACGGGCGCGATCATCACCGGGTTGCCGATCACCTTCCACTGCGGGGCGTGGTCGCCCCGGGTCAGGGAGTCCTTGAGCCACTCCATCTGCCGGTTGCCGGTGATGGTGCGCAACGGGTCGTTGACCTCGGCGTCGACGACCGGGGTGGCGACCTGCTGGGAGCGGTAGGTGCGCAGGTCGAGCATGCTGATCTCGGCCAGGTCGCCGAAGCGCAGCCGCCGGTAGAGCCGCGCGCCGTCGCCCAGCGAGGCGGTGCCGTCCATGCGCACCGGCATCCACTCGTCGTACGCGCGGTGGGCGCGGGCGCGCCGCTTGAGGTAGTCGCCCTCGCTGTCGTCGTGGTTCTCGGCGTTCTTGCGCCACTGGTCGTTGGTGACCTCGTGGTCGTCCCAGGTCACGATCCAGGCGTACCTCGCGTGCAGCGCCTGCAGGTCGGGGTCGGTCTTGTACTGCGCGTGCCGGCGGCGGTAGTCGGACAGCGAGACCATCTCGCGGGCCGGGTCGTGGGCGCGGACGTCGACGTTGTCCTGGCCCATGCCGTACTGGCCGGGGGCGTACTCGTAGAGGTAGTCGCCCAGGTGCAGCACCGCGTGCAGGTCGTCGCGCTCGGCGAGCAGCCGGTAGGCGCTGAACCAGCCGGCCTGCAGGTTGGCGCAGGAGACCACGCCGAAGCGCAGGTTGGCTGGCGTGGCGCGCTTGGCCGGGGCGGTGCGGGTGGTGCCGACGGGGCTGCGCTGGCCGCGAGCGGTGAAGCGGTAGTAGTAGGTCGTCGCGGGCCGCAGGCCGCGCACGTCGAGCTTGACGGTGTGGTCGCGCGCGGCGCTGGTGACGAAGCGGCCGCGGCGCACCACGTCGCGGAAGCGGCGGTCGGTGGCGACCTCCCAGCGCACCCCCAGCCGCGGGCCCTTGCCGGAGCCCGGGGTGGCGGCGCGGGTGGGGGTGACCCGGGTCCAGATGAGCACCGCGCGCGGCAGCGGGTCGCCCGAGGCGACCCCGTGGGCGAAGACGTCGTGGCGGGCCCGGGCCGCCTGGGCGGCCGGCAGGGCGCCGCTGCCGGCGGCGATCGCGACGCTGCCGGCGCCTCCGGCGGCCAGCACGGTACGCCGGGCGAGCGAGGTCGAGGTCGGGCTCTGGGGTGGGGTCACGCCTCATCCAACGACGAAACCCCGCCCGCGTGACGCGGACGGGGGTGTCGACACCCACTGTTCACCGTCGGTTCGACGGCGGGTCGGTGGCGGGTCGGTGGTGGGGCTCAGACGCTGCGGAGCACGGCGGTGACGACGCCCAGGATCGAGGCGTGGGTGCCGTCGATGGGCTCGTAGGCGTCGTTGTGGGGCAGCAGCCAGACCTTGCCGTCCTTGCGCTGGAAGGTCTTGACGGTGGCTTCCTCGCCGATCAGGGCGGCGACCATCTGGCCGTTGCTGGCGGTCTGCTCCTGGCGGATCACCACGTAGTCGCCGTCGCAGATCGCGGCGTCGATCATCGAGTCGCCGGAGACCTCGAGCAGGAACAGCTGGCCGTCGCCGACGAGCTGCTGCGGCAGCGGGAAGACCGCCTCGACGCGCTCCTCGGCCAGGATCGGGCCACCGGCGGCGATCCGGCCCACGACCGGCACGTAGGAGGCCGCCGGCATGGTGTTACCGATGTCGGTCTCGTCGACCGAGCTCTCGTCGGCCGAGGAGATCGCCTTGCGCCGGGCCATCAGCTCGGGCAGGAAGACCTCGAGGGCGCGGGGGCGGTGGGGGTCGCGCTTGAGGAAGCCCTTCTCCTCGAGCACCTTGAGCTGGTGGGAGACGCTGGACGTGCTGGTCAGGCCGACGGCCTGGCCGATCTCGCGCATGCTCGGCGGGTAGCCGCGGGTCTCGATGGCCTCCTTGATGCAGGCCAGCACCTTGACCTGACGCGGGGTCAGGCCGGTCGCGTCGGGGGGCCCGTCGGGCAGCTCTGCGACGCCCCGCTTGCGGGGGCCGCCGTCCTTGGTCGCCATCGTGTGCCTTTCGTGCGCGAGGCCCGAGCCGGGGAGTCCGCTCGGATGGTCGTGGGGCCACGTTATCGCCGCACGCGTCCGACTTCAAACATCTGTTCGACTGCGTGTCGCGAGCTGCGGGCCGCCCTCACCGTCTCGAACAATTGTTCACCAGACCCCTTGCGTGCGTCGAACACCTGATCTAGTCTCGCTCATGTGTTCGATCGAACACCTGGTCGATCCGGTGCCTGATGGCCGGTTCGAGCGGGACTGTCGGTGGTCGTCGGTAGACATCACCTCGCAGCGATCGACCACCCGACCACCCCCTTCCCCAGGAGGTCCAGATGAGCACGATGACCCTCACCGCCACCCCGGCCCAGCTCCGCCTGCGCCCGGCCCGCACCACCCCTGCCACCACCCCTGCCCCCGTCCGGCTGACCCGCCGCGGCCGGCTCGTGGTGCTGGCGCTCGGCCTGCTGCTCGTCGCCCTGGTGGGCGTCGTCCTGGCCGGCGGCTCGGTGGCCACCAGCGAGTCCGGTCCCACCCCGGCGACCGAGATGATCACCGTCGGCACGGGCGACACGCTGTGGGCGATCGCTGCCGAGCGTGCCGAGGCCGGCGACGTGCGTGAGGTCATCGAGCGCATTCAGCGGCTCAACTCCCTCGACGGTGGCCTGGTGGTCACCGGTCAGCGGCTGGTCGTCCCGGCCGGCTGAGCCGGACGCCCGGGCGTGAGGTCCGGGCACGGCGGCCACCTGGCCGCCCACGATTTTCGCCGGTCGCCTCGACCCCGGCCGGCGAAACCAGGGGAAAGACGAGGGGCGGGCCCGCAGTGGGCCCGCCCCTCGCGCCATGTCCGGGTGCGCCTCGGTCAGGGTGGGGGCATGGGTGCGGCTCGCGACGACGACGTGTTCGAGGAACGACTGGCGCAGTGGCAGGCCTGGTGCGAGGCGCCGTGGGGCCGGCTGCGGTTCAGCGTGGTGCGCGAGACGCTGCGCCGCCAGGCCCAGGCGCTGGGTGGGACCGACGGTGGGCTGCGGGTGCTCGACGTGGGCGGCGGCGACGGGCGCGACGCGGTCGCGCTGGCCCGGATGGGTCACCAGGTGACGGTCCTGGACCCCGCGGCCTCCTGGCTCGCCGAGGCCCGCTCGCGTGCGGAGTCGGCCGGGGTGGGGGAGTGGCTGGTGACCGTCGAGGGGTCCATCGACGACCTGGGCGCGGTCGGCGGCGGCTTCGACCTGGTGCTGTGCCACTTCGTGGTGCACTACCGCCCCGCCGAGACCGGCGCTGCCGACGTGCGACGTCTGGCGGGGGCGGCGCGCCCCGGCGGACGGGTCTCGGTGATGGCGCCCAACCCCGCCGCCCGGGTGCTCGGCCGGCTGGTGCGCGAGGGCCCGGAGGCGGCGCTCGACCAGCTCGAGCGCGACGACATGGAGTCGGCCACCTTCGCCACCACCGCCCGGGCGGTGCCCCCCGAGGAGGTCGAGGGCCTCCTGGTGGACGCCGGGCTCGAGGTGGTCGGGCGGTACGCCGCTCGCGTCGCCAACGACTACCTCGCCGACGACACCCTCAAGGCCGACCCGGTCTACTTCGCGGCGCTGGAGCGCCTCGAGCTCGCGCTGTGCGACCAGGAGCCGTTCCTCCGGCTCGGCGCGCTGTGGCAGGTCGTCGCGCAGCGCCCGGCACGACCGGGGGGGGGGGGGGGGGGGGGGGGGGGGGGGGGGGGGGGGGGGGGGGGGGGGGGGGGGGGGGGGGGGGGGGGGGG